>JAYVRQ010000220.1:0-6554 GCA_043776145.1 Chthoniobacteraceae bacterium | reverse complement strand
ATCATCTATATGCCCCAGACCGAAGACCGCACCGCGGACGCGCCCGCACCGGGCGAATCCCTCGAACAACAGGAGGCGCACGATTCCATCTTCGGGCTCCTCGACCAGCTCAGCGAGAATCAGCGCGAAGTCATCCGACTGAAATTCCAAAACGATCTTTCCTACAAAGAGATCGCCGACGTGACGCAGCTCAGCGTCACCAACGTCGGCTTCCTCCTTCACACCGGGCTGAAAAAACTGCGCGCGCTCCTCGAAGCACAGCCGCAGGACAGCCTGCCCATCCGCCAATCCGTATGAACCTCGACGATCCAAAACTCACCGCCTGCGCGCTCAACGAACTCGATCCCGCCGACCGCGCCGAAATGGAACAACTGCTCTGCGAAAATCCCGCCGCCGCCGCGGAAGTGGAAGCCACGCGCGCCTTCGCCGCGCAACTCGGCCTTCGTTTGAAAGCGGAACGTGCGGACGCGCTCCATCCCGCCCAGCGCGCGGAAGTCCTCGCCAGCCTCCCCGCGAAGCCGCGCAACGTCATCGCCTTTTCCCGCCGGGCCGCTGCATGGAGCGCGATTGCCGCGAGTGTGTTGATCGGCGTGGGAATCGCGCTGCTTTTTCCCGCGCTCAATGCCGTGAAAGAAAACGCAGTGTCCTCGAAATCTCGGTCGAGAACTTTGCCCGTCGCCACGATCACGGATGGATCGCAAATCGGAGTGGGTTTGACCCCGGAGCCGCTGCCAAAGGCTGCGCCGCCATCGGAGCCATCTGCTCCCATCGCGGGCGATCCTTCTCCGGTGAAAGCACCGAATGCTGCGGTTTATGCGAAGTCATCGCTGGGAGCAGTCCCTCCCGCTGCAATCCCACCCGCCACGACTCCGGGCATTGTTCCTTCCGTCGATGAAGTCAAAAAACTGATGACCGAAGCTGAAGGGTTCTACAACACGGCTCGCTATGACCTTGCCTACAAGCGCGGAGAACAAGTGCTGGCAATGGACGCTTACAATATCCCGGCTCGGAAGATGCAGGAAAAGATCAACCTCCAGCGTGATAATTATGCCAATGCTTCGGTCAATGAGGCACGCTCCCGCGCGATATGGCAGACGGATGTGAAGTGGGCGAATCCGGTTCGGAAGTTCGATTTTGATAAAGGCATCTCACAGCACCTCGCTGCCGCCCCGGCGAAAGCCAAGTCTTTCTCCCTCGCAAAAAACGATACTCAATCGCGCGGAGGGCGCATGTCACTCGACTCCGATAGCCTCGTCCTCGCCGACCAGCCGGAAACGACGACCGCCGAGAGCTACGACGACACCACCGACAACCCTTTTCTCAAACCCACCGACGCCCCGCTCAGCACCTTTTCCATCGACGTGGACACCGCGAGCTACGCCAACGTCCGCCGCTTTCTCAATGGCAACGCGCTCCCACCGCGCGCCGCCGTCCGCATCGAGGAAATGGTGAACTACTTTCACTACGACTATCCGCAGCCCGAGGGCGACGCGCCGTTTTCCTCCGCGATGGAAATCGCCTCGTGCCCGTGGGCTCCCGAGCACCGCCTGCTGCGCGTCGGCCTGCATGGACGCGACATCGCCCGCGCCGCGCGGCCCGCGAGCAATCTGATTTTCCTCATCGACGTCTCCGGCTCGATGCAGCCGGAAAACAAACTGCCGCTGCTCAAGCGCAGCCTCGCGCTCATGGTCGATCAACTTGGCGAGCGCGATCAGGTCGGCATCGTCGTCTATGCCGGCGCGGCAGGCTGCGTCCTCGAATCCACGCACAGCAAAGACAAAATCCGCGCCGCGCTCGACCGGCTGGAAAGCGGCGGCTCGACCCACGGCAGCGCCGGACTCGAACTCGCCTACGAACTGGCCACGCAGCACTTCATCAAAGGCGGCACGAACCGCGTCATCCTCGCGACGGATGGCGATTGGAACGTGGGCGTCACCGGCAAAGGCGACCTCTGGCAAATGATCGAGCGCAAAGCCAAGAGCGGCGTCTTCCTCACCGTCCTCGGCTTCGGCATGGATAACCTCAAGGACGACATGCTCGAAAAACTCGCCGACAAAGGGAACGGCAACTACGCCTACATCGACACGCTGAACGAAGGCCGCAAAGTCCTCGTCGATGAACTCGGCGCGACGCTCGTGACCATCGCGAAGGACGTGAAAATCCAGATCGAATTCAACCCCGCGCAAGTCGGCGCGTATCGTCTCATCGGCTACGAAAACCGCGTGATGGCCGCGAAGGATTTCGCCGACGACACGAAGGACGCGGGCGAGATCGGCGCGGGCCACAGCGTCACGGCTTTTTATGAAATCGTTCCCGCGGGGAAGGAGATTCCGGCGGCTGCGGTCGAGCGGCTCAAGTACCAGAGCGCGCCCGCTGCGCCGGAAGAGAAGTTAGAAGTTAGAAGTCAGAAGTCAGAAGTGTCGGATGAAATGCTGACGCTCAAACTGCGTTACAAGGCTCCCGATTCCGATACCAGCACGTTGAAGGAATTTCCCTTCAAAGACACCGGCCACACCTTCGCCCAAAGCACGCGCGACTTCCGCTTCGCCTCCGCCGTGGCCGGCTGCGGCATGATCCTGCGCCAGTCGCCGTACAAAGGCAGCGCGAACTGGGCGCTCATCCACGAACTCGCCGTCGAAGGCAAAGGCGACGACCGCGACGGATACCGCGCCGAATTTGTCGGCCTCGTGGAAAAGGCCCGCGCGATGTCGCGGTAGGCGCGCGGTTCCGCTTTCGATTTTGCCGGAAGGCGGCAGGGGGCGACCGAAAGTGCGTGCCAAGGAGCGGCGACATTCCTGTCGCCAACCCACGCTCGCGCGCCGCGCCACATTTTCTCCCCGTTCGTTCGTCGCTCGCTGCCGCCTTTCCGCGAGAATGGGCTGCTCCGCAGCAGTGGGCGGGTCGGCGACAGGAATGTCGCCGCTCCCTGGCACGCCCCTCACTTCGACCATCTCTTGGAAAAGCTGGACGCACTTTCAATCACACCCGGCGACAGGCGCGGAATCAGATGTGGTTTGCAGATTTTGCCGCGCTGCGAATCATTGATGGTGCCCATGCTCAAACCCGCATTCGCCCTTCTTCTCACACTCGCCGCATCGGCTGCATTCGCCGGTGAGGTGCGGTTTAATCGCGACATCCGTCCGCTGCTGAACGCGCATTGTTTCAAGTGTCACGGCGGGGTGAAGGAGGCGGGCGGGTTGAATTTGCAATTTCGCGAGCAGGCTCTCAAAGCGGGCGAGACGGGGGAGATTGCGATCGTGCCGGGGAAGCCGGAGAAGAGCGCGTTCATGGAGCGGCTGACGACGGAGGATAAGACGGAGCGGATGCCGAAGAAGGAAGCGCCGCTCAAGCCGGAGCAGATCGCGCTGCTGAAACGCTGGATCGCAGAGGGGGCGAAGTGGGAGGAACACTGGGCGTATGAGCGGCCCAAGCGCGCGGGGAAAAGTGTGGATGTGCTGGTTGGGGTGCGGCTGCAAAAAGAAGGGCTCGCGTTTTCGCCGGAGGCGGAGGTGCGGACGCTGGCGCGGCGGCTGGCGCTGGATGTGACGGGGCTGCCGCCGGAAGTGGCGCGCGTGGATGCGCTGGAACGCGCGACGGATCGCGAGGCGGCGCTGCGGGCCTACGTGGAGGAGTTGCTGGCGTCGCCGGCTTATGGCGAGCGGTGGACTGCGCCTTGGCTCGATCTCGCGCGGTATGCGGACAGCAAGGGATACGAGAGCGATCGTTTCCGCGACATGTGGCGGTATCGCGATTGGGTGGTGGATGCGCTGAATGCGGATGTGCCGTACGATCGTTTCGTGACGGAGCAACTGGCTGGCGATCTTTTGCCGAAGCCGACGGAGGAGCAGGTGATCGCGACCGCCTTCCACCGCAACACGCCGCAGAACGACGAGGGCGGGACGGACGATGAGGAATTCCGCACGTATGCGGTGCTCGATCGGGTGAACGCGACTTTCGATGCGCTGCAAGGGACGAGCATCGGCTGTGTGCAGTGCCACGGGCATCCGTACGATCCATTTTTGCACAACGAGTATTACGAGTTGATGGCGTTCTTTAACAACACGGCGGACGCGGATCGCGACGATCAGGCACCGACGCGGAAAGTGCGCGCGCGCGCGGATGGGCCGAAGGCGGCGGCGCTCGAAAAAGAAATCGCGGATGTGAAGGCGAAGCTCGATGCGACGCGGAAGGCGCGCGCGGCGGATTTGGAAAAATGGATCGCGGAGATGAAGGGGCAGCCGATGACGGCGTTCGTTTTGACGGAGCCAAAGATCGCGGCGACGGCTGGGAACTACACGGCACGCGCGGATGGTCATGTGCTGCTCACGGGCGCGGTGCCGGAGCGGACGACGCTCACTTTCACGGCGAAGATCGCGGCGGGTTCGCTGAACACGCTCGCGCTGACGATGGTGCCGGATGATTCGCTGGTGCAAAAAGGGCCGGGCGCGAGTGCGGGCGCGGGGAATTTCATTCTCACGCATTTCCGCGCGGCGCTGCTCGCGGAGGGAAAGGAGACGCCGCTCCTGATTGGGTCGGCGAAGGCGACGTTCGAGCAAGCGAACTGGCCGGTGGCCGAGGCGCTGACGACGGGAGTGAGCAAAGTCATTCCCGGCGAAGGCGAGAGCGGCTGGGCCATCGCGGGCGGGACGGGGCGCGAGCAGACGGCGACTTTCCAACTCGCGAGCGCGGTGGACGTGCCGGCGGGCGCGGAATTGCGCGTGGTGCTGGAGTGTGAAAACGAACGCTGGCCGCAGCATGTGCTCGGCTCATTTCGCATTAGCGCGGGGAGCGGCGTTGCGCAAAAGACTGCGTCGCCGAAGGAACTCGCTCCGCTTTTCACGCGCGAGGCGAAGTCGCGGAATGCGGAAGAGCGCGCGAAGGTGGAGCGGCATTTTCTTTCCACCGATGCGGAGGCGGCGGCGCTTTACAAAATGCTCGATGAAAAAAATGCCGCGCTCGCCGCGCTGCCGGTCGCGGATTTGCCGATCATGGCGGAACTCACCGGCAAGGACGCGCGCGTGACGAAAGTTTTTCATCGCGGCAACTGGATGGACCAGGCGGAGACCGTGGAGCCGAAGACGCCGCGCGTGCTGAATGCCTGGCCCGCCGATGCGCCGCGCAACCGGCTCGGCTTCGCGCGGTGGCTCACGAATGGCGAGAACCCGCTGACCGCGCGCGTGCAGGTGAATCGTGTGTGGGAGCAGCTCTTCGGCACGGGGCTCGTGGAGACGCTGGAGGACTTCGGATCGCAGGGCGACGTGCCGCGCTATCAGGATGTGCTCGATGAACTCGCGGTGCGTTTTCAGACCGAGATGCAGTGGAGCCAGAAGGCGCTGATCCGCGAGATCGTGCTGACGCGCGTGTACCGGCAATCGTCGAAAACGGCGAAGCCACTGCTCGAACGCGACCCCGCGAATCGCTTGCTCGCGCGCGGCCCGCGCTTCCGGCTTTCCAGCGAGCAGGTGCGCGATCAGGCGCTCGCAATCGGCGGCATCCTCAGCCGAAAAATGGCCGGCCCGAGCGTCATGCCCTTTCAGCCGCCGGGCACTTGGCTGACTCCGTACGACGGGCGCGACTGGACGACCGCGCCGGGCGAGGACGCGCATCGCCGCGCGCTCTACACCTTCATCCGCCGAAGCGCCACGTATCCGAGCATGGTCACGTTCGACGCGCCGAGCCGCGAGTTTTGCGTCGTGCGCCGCACCCGCACGAACACGCCGCTGCAAGCCCTCGACAACCTGAACAGCCCCGTCTTCATGGAAGCCGCCGCCGCTTTCGCGCAGCGCATGATGGGCGCGACGCTCGACGAACAACTCGCCCGCGGCCTGGCCATCGCCACGCTGCGCCCCGCTCGCGATTACGAAATCGCCGCGCTGAAAAAACTCCACGCGCAAACGAACGGCGACATGAAGCTTGTCGCCAACGCCATCCTCAATCTCGACGAAGTGCTCACCAAAAACTGACGCCATGAATATCCACGACACGCTCCACCACGCCTCCGTCGAGCAGATGACGCGGCGCTTCTTTTTTCGCACGAGCACGGCCTGCATCGGCGGCATGGCGCTGCGCTCGCTGCTCGGTACGCAGGCCAGCGCAGCCACGCCGAAACCCGCGCACGCGGCGCGGGCGAAGCGCGTCATTTACATCCATCTCGCGGGTGCGCCGTCGCAGTTGGAGACGTTCGATTTCAAACCCGAACTCGCGAAGCTCGACCGGCAGGTTTGCCCGGATTCGTTCATCAAAGGCAAACGCTTCGCCTTCATCAAAGGCGTGCCGAAAATGCTCGGGCCGCAGGTGCCGTTTGCGCAGCACGGGCACAGCGGCGCGTGGGTTTCCGCGCATCTGCCGGAGCTGGCGAAGCAGGTGGACAAGATGTGCTTTGTGAAAAGCATGTGGACCGAGCAGTTCAATCACGCGCCCGCGCAGCTCATGGTGCAGACCGGCGCGCAGATTAAGGGCCGGCCTTGTTTGGGCGCGTGGGCTTTTTACGGACTCGGGACGGAGAACGCGGACCTGCCCGGCTTCATGGTGCTGACGAGCGGCGGGAAAAATCC
>JAYVRQ010000219.1:0-6558 GCA_043776145.1 Chthoniobacteraceae bacterium | reverse complement strand
CGAGGTGCCATCGTGCATTGGGTTGCTAAAAGGCAGTGCGCCGCTACCATTTTGCCACCATGCCCGCACTCGTCATCAAATCCTTTCCCGAAGCCCTGCACGCCAAGCTGCGGCAGATTGCCGCCGCTCACCGGCGTTCCGTCACACAGGAGACGATCCATCTCATTGAGGTCGCCATCACCGCGGAGGAAAAGACGCCGCCCGTCAGCGGTAATGGAGGCACTTCCCTTTGGGCAAAGCGGCAGCTCCTCCCGGAATATGAAGCCGCTCTCAAGGCAGGTGCGCTCACCAGTGAGATAGATTCCACCGTCGGCCTGTCTGAGGAACGGGACGCGCGGTGACCAGGCTCTACCTTGATGCCACGTATCTGGGAAAGCTCCATTGGCGGGAGCCGGGTTCATCCGAAGTCGGTGCCTGCGTCGCCACCGCCGATGAAATCGTGTCTTCCCTGCATGGCCGGGCCGAGTTCTATTCCATAGGATTTCGCAAACTCCGCGAGGGCATCGCCACTCCGCAAGCGATTCGGGCCGTGTTTGCCCAGTTCCGTGCAGATTGTGCTTCCGGCACCATCCGGCTCCTGCCCCTCACCGACGCTGTCATTGACCGAGTCGAAACCGTCTTCGCCACCGCCCCCGCCACCACCTACCTTCGCGCCGCCGACGCCCTCCACCTCGCGACCGCCGCCGAGCACGGCTTCACCGAAATCCATTCCAACGACCGCCACCTCCTCGCTGCCGCCCCGCTCTTCGGCCTGCGCGGAGTGAATGTGATCACTCAAGCCTAAATCCGGCGATGAAGACTGCCTCCCACGTTCGCTGCGGCGCGGTGACGGACAGACTTCGCGCCCAGCGATAATGCGCGATCATGATGCGCGAGTGCCGAAAACGAACGCACCGATATCCAACGGGACAACCCCGAGCCGCCATGCTACGAATATAAAATGCCTGCGCTCGAATACCCGCACATTACCCGCAACGCCGACGGTCTCGCCCGGCTCGAACGCCATCCGCGAGTCCGCGTTTCGATGATCGTGTGTGACTACCTCAGCCGCTCGTGGTCGGCGGAAGAAATCGCGCTGCAATACCCGCATCTCACGCTGGCTGAAGTTTACGCAGCTCTCGGCTATTACTTTGATCACCGCGAAGAAATCGACGCCGAGCTTGCCGCGGAACTCGCGGAAGCCGAACGCGACTTGAGCGAGAGACCCGAGACTCCTCTGCTCGCCCGGCTCCGTGCGCTCAAGCGGCAACCCGCCGCCTGATGGCTGTCGCGCTTTACATGGATGTCCATATCCCTCGCGCCATCACGCGGCAGCTCCGAGTACGCGGCGTGAATGTGGTGGCTGCGACGGAGGAGGAAACGAACACCCTGCCGGATGATGCGCTGCTCGAACAGGCAACCAGCGAGGGTCGCACGCTTGTCACTTCGGACATCCGTTTCAAAGCGCTCGCGGAAGACTGGCAGCGCGAGGGCCGGATCTTTGCGGGCCTCATCTACGGTCATGCCCGCCTTTCGGTTGGCGACTTCATCCACGAACTCGAAATTATCGCCAAAACCTCTGAGCCAGATGAACTCGCAGGCACGGTGATTCACCTTCCCCTCTGATTCGCGCGCCTCCGGGCCGTCCTTTTTCGTGCCCGAAATCCACTTGGACGGCGCGGACTGCCGCCCGGCTTCCGCAAAGCGCAGGAGGTTTTCAATCTCCACCGCGCAATGCACGAGGCGCAAAGCGCATCGCTGCATGTCGTCGAAAATTCTTCGGCTGCATTGGCAAATCAAATAACCAGCCCCCCCCGCAGTCTGCCTATTCCGTCTGCGCGCGGTAAAACATGGCCTTCGTTCCCGGCGGGATGGTCGAATCGGTATAGGTTCCCGTGTTGGCGACTGGCGCGACGCCTGTGGCTATCACATCATAGTCGGCAAAGCTAGGGGTCGCGGAGCGGAGCACCCGGTAAGTCTTCCCGGTGATGGCTGACCAGTTCAGCACGAAACTGCCGTTCGTCAGCAACTGTCCCGCGACGACTTTGAAATTCGACTTCGGGTCCAGCGGATCGGTTCCGGCGGCCATCTCCGCGCCATCGGAAATGCCATCGCCATCCGTATCAGCCATCAGAGGATTGGTGTGGTAGATATTGACCTCATCTCCGTCGCTGATGCCGTCGCCGTCCGTATCATACTTCAGCGGATCGGTACCGAGTGCGATTTCCTGTGCGGTAGTCAAGCCGTCGTGATCCGGGTCATCGTTCGTGATGAGCTGGATTTGGTCTATCTGAACGACGGCATTCGTCTGGCCTTGGCTCACGAGCGTGATGACGAGGTTCCCGCTTTGCCCTTCGTAGCCTTGCAAGGGCACATTCACCGGCATCGGAGCCGAGCGGGCCGCCGCCACATCCAGGCCTATGAATAAGGGCGGATTATCGCCAAAATAGACGGCGATGAAATCACCATCGCCAGCACTGGTGAACTGGTAGCGGAACTGGAGCGACTCCGCGCCGACTGGTAGGGTCATCGCCTGCTGTATTCCTGCGTTGGTATCCTCCGTTAAGACATAAGGCGAACCACTACCCGTGACGTTGCCAAAGGTGCTGAATCCTCCAAGGGGGGCCGCGGTGGATGCTGGACTTGCCGGGGCCATGCTGCCCTGCACGCCGCGTGAAGCTGTCGCTTCTGCCGATGGCGGGGCCAGGGCTGGCGCTGGGGTTTGCCCCGTCATAAAGGGCGAATTGACAAAACCGCCTGCTTCGTTAGCCGTGCCATCGGCGGTTCTGATATACCAGTCGTGGGAGTAGTTGTGGGCACCTTTGAAGGGAATGTTGGGACCTGCTATCGGGTCGAAGAAATGTGTGAGTATTTGACGTTGGTAGTATTGTCCTTGAGGCAAGGCGTTCGCTAGTTGCTTGATGCCATACGGGTCGATTAGTAACCCGATTGGAGTAGCCAGAATAGACGGGCGCTCGCCGAGATCGGGTGCGCAGGCACCGAAGGCGGAGCTGACATACCGCTCCATGACCGTTGGATTCATCAACGTGGTGAAAACGTCCCGATCCGGCAACGGCGTGTCCAGCATCGTCACTTGGGCTACGGTTGCCACTCCTGATCGCTTGAGCCAATAAGCTCCACCGCCTACTACAAAGCCACCTGCGCTGTGGCCGATGAAATGAATGGGTTTGCTAACGTTGATGTGACCGAGGGTGGCCTCATTTTGAACCCATTCGGCCAGCTTGATCGCGTATGCACCGGCGTCTGGTTTGATGGCAAGAGTATTAAAAATGAATTCACCCAGATAAGGGACGCCGGCAAGAATGTTAGCATCCACTTTCAGCACACGGGCCGCCAAGGTCGTGTCACTCGAAACGATGTCGTGCAGCAGTGGGTTTGCGCCCTGTTCCCAGCCGAAGATAGCAATTGTCGGCACCGGCTTGTTCTCACTGAGCAGCCGGTTTTCTATCGCTGTTGCCAAACCAGTCGGCCCAGTCAGCCAACTTGCATTAGGTCCGTCGGTCATTCCGTGGGTCAGTACGATCAGGCCGTGTGAAATCCGTGTGGCATCGAAGACAAGCGGATTCCCTTGGGCGTCCAGAAGCGTAGCCCCCGTCGGCTGGTTCGCCCTGTATTTCTGCCCCGGTTCATTGAGTGCCGGATATTGCAAACTGATCGTTCTGCTGTCCGTTCCGGTGCGTCCCTGCGAGTCGGTGGCCACCACTTTTAGCTCCACGCTCCGACGCAGCCCGGAAATTTCCTTGGAATAGCTGTTTGTGGTCACGTTGTCCAGTATCCCATCCACATACCACTGCCAGACCACTCCGGGCGCGGTCTGCGCCTGGCCAGAAGCGACGGCGGAGAGTTGCCAGACAAAGCCATTGCCTGAGGGTCTGAGATACCGCCCATTGTCCACTCCGAGGCCGATGCCCACCCCGAGTGTGTTACCATCACCAATGATCACGGAGCGTGTCGGCGATGTCAGCCGGCCCTGGGCAGTGGTGTACGAGGCGGTTATCAGGACGGGGTTGGTGGAACTTGCCAGCCCCGCCGTGAGCGTGCCGCTCTCAAAGACCGCCCTCCCCAGTCCGGTATCGTTCAACGTCCCACCCGTCGCAGACCAGTTGCAGATGGATGTTAGGTTACCGGTGCTGCCATCGGAGAAGGTTGCCGCACACGTATAGCTGGCACTTCCCCCCGCGCTTACGATGGCAGGACCTTGGACCGCCAGGGAAACAGGCAACGCGACTGAAGTGGTGCCCGTCCCGGTGAGCGTGATGTCGTAGGGGTTCTTGCTGCCGGTGACGTTGCTGGCGATATGAATTGCCGCTGTCTTGGTCCCAGCGCTGGTCGGCGTGAATCGGACAGTAAAGGTGGTGCTGCCATTCGGCCCGCTGACGGATGCAGCGGGGTTGGCGGTGACGGTGAACATCGCCGCATGGGTGCCATCCCTGGTGACGGTCAGTCCGGTGAGGTCAGCGTTGCCCGTGTTCTTGATGGTGAAGGAAAGGCTCGTATAGACACCCACGACCACGTTGCCAAAGGACTTGCTTCCGCCGTCGGGCAGGTTCGTTCCTTGGGGCTGCTCCACGGTGATCACCGGGCCGAGCCTCACGAGCGCCAGATTGTGCGCAAAGCCCGCGGCAATGTGCATGACGTTGCTCAAGCCCGAAGGGACCGAGCTTTCGCCGTAAATGTTCCTCCCCCAAGCCACGACGCTCCCATCGCTCTTGAGCGCCAGACTGTGCTGGCTGCCCCCGGCAATCTCCACGACGTTGCTCAAGCCCGAAGGCACCGTGGTTTGGCCGTAAGCGTTGCTCCCCCAAGCAACGACGCTCCCATCGCTCTTGAGCGCCAGACTGTGAGACCCGCCCGTGGCAATCTGCACGACGTTGCCCAAGCCCGAAGGCACCGTGGTTTGGCCGGAACCGTTGGACCCCCAAGCCACGACGCTCCCATTACTCTTGAGGGCCAGACTGTGGCTGTCCCCCGCGGCAATCTGCACGACGTTGCCCAAGCCCGAAGGAACCGAGCTTTGGCCGGAACTGTTGCTCCCCCAAGCAACGACGCTCCCATCGCTCTTGAGCGCCAGACTGTGCGCAAGGCCCCCGGCAATTTGCACGACGTTGCTTAAGCCCGAAGGCACCGAGCTTTGGCCGTAAGCATTGTAACCCCAAGCGACGACGCTCCCATCGCTCTTGAGCGCCAAACTGTGCCCAAAGCCCCCGGCAATCTGCACGACGTTGCCCAAGCCCGAAGGCACCGAGGTTTGGCCGTAAGCGTTGGACCCCCAAGCCAAGACACTCCCATCGCTTTTCAGGGCCAGATTGTGGCCACTGCCCGCAGCAATCTGCACGGCGTTGCTCAAGCCCGAAGGAACCGAGTTTAGGCTGGAAGCGTTGCTCCCCCAAGCCACGACCACGCCTGCCTGCGTGGGCGCGCTCAGGTCTGCCCGCACAGGCTCCACTGCGAGGCCCACAAGGCAGGCACCGATTGCTGCAAGCCATGATGTCCATTTTCGATACGCGCTCCTTTCATACGTGCCGTGCAGAGCGATGGGGTTGAAAAAGTAAAGCAGTTTCATGGGAGCAAAAAAGAAAGACCGAATCGCCTTTGCGATGCGAACGGCCTGCTGGGGGGAATGTCAACGTGCATTTGTCAACGAAGGAGCCCGCACGTGTCGTTCGCCCTTGCTTCGCGCAAGGCACGGGGCGGTTTTCACTCACCGTGGCGGAAATTCGCAGCGCAGAGGTTTCCCGGCAAGCGTCCGGTAGGTGGTAAAATCTCCGCGATCCGTGGTCAATATCTCTGCGCGGGGATGCAGTTCGCCGAGTTTCACGACACAGGCATCGGCAAAACCGGGATCGAGGTCCGCAAACTTATCCAGCCAGCGGAGCAGATCGGCGGCGTGCATTTCCGCTTGGAAATCCGCGGCGAGATCGCCGTCCGCGAGCATCTGGAGCACCGGTTCCGGCGTGCCGAGCAGGTAGGCCGCTTCCGTCAGGACTGCCTCGCACGTCCGCAGCGGCGCGGTGACCGTCAGACTTCGCGCCCAGCGATGATGCGTGTCCTTCTTGCTCCAATACGCGACCAGAAAACCGGTGTCAGCGATTTGCGGCATGGCGCTTGGCAATCAGTGCGCGCACCTGCTGCTTGGTGCCGATGGACAAATCCGCCGGCAGACCTTCGAGCGCCGGGCGCCCCGCTGCCTTCAAGCCGCACTTCGTCCTCGCGCGCGGTGCCGGAGTCCGTCCGAGTTGCCTGGCGCGAAAGGCCAGGAGTTCCTCCTTCTGACGCGCTGGTAGCCGTTCCACGGCGGCTTCGATTTCGGTGAGCGTGCTTATGGGTAGAAGATGCCCGAACCGGGAGCCCCCGGCAACCGTTCAGTCATCCTCCGCAACGCCGACTCGAAGAGCTGCGCCCTCTCGTGGAACCGAGTTCACGAGCAGCCGCACTGGCTCCAGACAGTCCCGCCCCTCACCACAAAGCTCAGCTTCCCCGCGCAAATACGGCGTTGCCAAGTCCTCAACTTCGCAACGAGGGGGAGAATACTCACGCTCTCAGACGAAAGAATCAAAC
>JAYVRQ010000218.1:0-2040 GCA_043776145.1 Chthoniobacteraceae bacterium | reverse complement strand
AGCCGTACACTTCGGAAAAGCTGCTACTCTTCGTGAAGCAGGCGCTGACTGGCGTGCCAGTGGCGTAAAGTGGCTCGGGCTTCAGCCCGAAAGCGCCGGGCGATTGGGCTGAAGTCCAAGCTACATTTTTTGGGATGCCGCCCTTCGCTCCCGCACGGTGCGTGAGAAATGCAGGTTAGAGTTTACCGAGCTGTTCGAGCAGCCCGGACTGTGTGAGCCCGTCGGCAATCCAGTAGTCTCCGCGTTTGCGGAAAAGCACATAGAGCGGCACCCCCGCGCGCCCGGTTTTTTTCAGCGCCGCAGCGATGTCCGGTGGTTCGGCGGTGTAGTCGGCTTTCACGAAGAGGACGTTCTTCGCCTTGAACGCATCCTGCACGGGCTGTGTGTTCAGGACGAGCTTCTCATACGTCTTGCAGTTCAGGCACCAGTCCGCGGTGAAATCCACGAAGACGGCGCGCCCTTCGCCGAGGCCGCGCTTTACCTCACGCACAAATCCCGAAGAGACCGCAGGCGGGCGCTGCACACTGCCGTGAATGAAAAGAAACCACCCGCCGACAGCGAGCGCCAGCGCCGCAGGAAGCGGCCAGCGTGACTCATGATAGCTGCCGAGCAGCCATGTGCCGAACGCCAGCACGAGGAGAAACGCGGACACCGTGACGACCATCGCGCTCGTCGGCAGCGAGCCGAGCAGCCACACAGAAAATCCGATCATTACGAAGCCGAGGATCTGCTTGAAGCGCACCATCCACATGCCCGGCTTCGGCAAAAACTTCATCCACGCCGGCTGCCATGTGAGCAGGAAATACGGGAGCGAAAGCCCCAGGGCGACCGCACCGAATAGCGCGAAGATGCGGCTGCCGGGCTCATTCACCGCCGCGCCGATCACCGGGCCGACGAGCGGCGCGGTGCAGGACGTGCCGAGCAGCGTGGTGAAAAAGCCATGCACGAATGCGCCGCCGAAACCCTCCTTGCTGGACGCATCGCTGAGCTTCGACTCCGCGCCGCCGAGGGTGATTTCAAAGACGCCGAGCAGGCTGAGGCCGAAGACAAACATCACCGCGACCATGACGGTGAGCGCGATGGGATTGGAAAATTGCGCGCCCCATCCGAGCGACTTGTTCGCCGACGCCAGCCCGAGCACCACGAGCGCGAGCACGAGGAAAAAGCCGAACACGCCCGCGCAAAATGCGAGGCCGAGCCTGAACACTCGGTCGCGCGATTCGCCCGCCTGCTGCACGAAGCCGAAGATTTTCAGACTGATCACCGGCAGCACGCACGGCATGAGATTCAGCAGCAGCCCGCCGAGGAATCCGCGGATGAGCCAGCTCAGCAGACTCGTGGACGCGCCGCGGGTCTTCTCGCCTTTCGCGATGTCGTCGAACGGATCCCAACCGTCGTCCGGCTCGTCCGTCGAGGATGCGGTCGCAGCAGCAGGCTTCTCGATTTCGACCGGCGGCGGATCGCCGATGTACCAGCCTTTGCGCTTGCCGTCCGCGCCGGTGACGACGAGCAGGCCGCTCCACGGAAGCTCCGACTCGAACGGATACGTGAACAGCCGCGCGCCGTCGGGCGCGGTTTCGGAAGTGGTGGCTGTCCCGAACGCCAGGCCGCCGGGAAATTTCTGCGGAGGAATCACCAAGAACTGCACCTTGTTGTCCTTCGGCAATCGGCCGACGCGCACCGTGAGCTTGCCGTTGAAATCGAATTTCACGTCCTTGGTCGGCGGCGGCGTGGTCTGCGGAAGTTGCGCGAGCCATTTCTCGAAGAGCGCAATGTTGGCAGGCGCCGCAGTGCCGATCGGGAGCTTGATTTCCATGTCTCCCGACGCGGGGATGCACAGGCCGAAGCCGTCCGCCGGAGACGAGCAAATCTGCCACTCGATCTGCACGCCGATTTTCACGTCGCCGCCCGCGAGTTTCGTTGGCGGCGTGATTTTCACCAGGAAGACCACCTCGTGCTCATAGACGTAAACGGCAGACTTTGACTTGTCTATGACCTCCTCCGGCAGCGGGAACTCCATCGCGTCCGCCTTCCAGCCGT
>JAYVRQ010000217.1:0-6578 GCA_043776145.1 Chthoniobacteraceae bacterium | reverse complement strand
CGGAAGGCTCCATCGTCGCGGGGCGCGCGCCGGAGGTGGATTTTCCGCTGGCGCATGTCGAGATTTCGCGCCGCCACTGCCGCTTCACTTATGAAAGCGGGGTCTGCACCGTGGCCGATCTCGGCAGCGTTTGCGGCATCACGGTGAACGGTGCGCGGGTGGAAGGTTCGGCGGTTTTGAAAGCGGGGGACCGCATCGGCGTCGGGCCGGTGATGCTGGAATTCGGACTCGGCGATCCGCCGCAGATCGACGATGGGCCCGGCACTTCGATCTCCGCGCGAATGCTCGTGCTCGGGAAACCGGCGGATCGTTTCGCGGTGGCGAGGGAACTCGTGATCGGGCGCGATCCGAAGGCGGATGTGGTACTGCCCGATCCCGGCGTGTCGCGCCGCCATGCGTGCGTGCGGCCCGCGCCGGGCGGCGGCTGCATGGTCGCGGATTTAAACAGCAGCGGCGGCTCGTTCATCAACGGCCTGCGCTTCGACGAGCGCCAGCTCACCGTCGGCGACCGCCTGCAAATCGGGCCGTTCTTTTTCCAGTACGACGGCGAATCGCTCGCGCTTGTGAGCAACGCTTCCGGCGGCTCGCTGCGCGCCATCGGCGTCTGCAATCGCACACCGAGACTTACGATCCTGGATGACATGACCTTCACGATTCCGCCCTCGCGTTTCGTCGGCATCATCGGTCCGAGCGGCGCGGGGAAATCTTCGCTCCTCCACGCCATTGCCGGACTGCGCCAGCCCACTTCGGGCGTCGTGCTCGCGGATGGGGAAAACGTGTACGAGGCCGACGCCGCGCCGTCGTTCGGCTTCGTGCCGCAGGATGACATCGTGCATCCCGAACTCACCGTCATCGAGGCGCTCCGGTTCAGCGCGCTGCTGCGTCTGCCGCGCGCGACGCCGCGCATCGAGATGGAAAAACTCATCGCGCAAACGCTTGAACAACTCCGCCTCGACCAGCGCGCGAACAACCCGATCACGCGCCTCTCCGGCGGCCAGCGCAAGCGCGTCAGCGTCGGCGTCGAACTGCTCGCGAAGCCGTCCATCCTTTTCCTCGACGAACCCACGTCCGGCCTCGATCCCGCGACCGAATTTCAACTCATGGAACTACTGCGCGATCTCGCCGACACCGGCTGCACGATTGTTTGCACCACGCATGTCATGGAGAACGCCTACCTGATGGACCAGATGATGGTCCTCGTCGGCGGCTGCCTCGCCTTCCAGGGCTCGCCGCAGGAGGCGCGCGAGTATTTCGACGTGGTGAAACTCACCGCGCTCTACGACCGGCTCGATGAAAATCCCGCGAAAACCTGGCAGCAGGATTTCCGCGAAAAATTCCCCGACCGCGCCGCGCCCGGTCCCGGCGAACAGGCAAAAGTCTCGCGCCGCAAGCCGCCGCGTCGCCGCTTCGCGCTGCCGATCCTGCTGTGGCGGCAATGGGCGATCCTGCGTTCCGACCCGCGCAATTTTCTCATCCTGCTCGGCCAGCCCTTCATCATCGCCGCGCTCGTCTGCTGGGTGTCGAACGAACGCGCGCTCATTCTTTTCTTCGCCTACCTCGCGACGCTCTGGTTCGGTTGCAGCAACGCCGCGCAGGAGATCGTGAAGGAGATCGCGATCTACCGACGCGAGCGGCTCATCGGCATCGGCGCGCATTCCTATCTCATCGCGAAATTCCATTTCCTCATCGTCCTTTCCTCGTTGCAGGCGCTCATCATTTACGGCTGCACCCTGTGGTTTGAAGGCGGGCGCGATGGCGCGAGCGGCTGGCAAATCCTCGCGCTCATCGGCACCGCGCTCGCCGGCGTCGGCATCGGCACCGCCATCTCGGCACTCGCGCGATCCGTGATGCAGGCGGTGATGATCGTGCCGCTCATTCTCATCCCGCTCATCGTCTTCTCCGGCTACACCGTCACTCCCGCGCAAATGAAAGAGTCCTCCCCGCGCGTGATCGCCATCGCGAAACTGATGCCCACTTTTTCCGCGCAGACGGTGATGGACACGAGCTTCATCTGGCAACGGGAACTCAGCGGCGAACTGATGAGCGACCACGGCCAGTCGCTCCGCAATCTCGATCCCGAGCACGAATTCAGCACCGGCGACATTTACGAAAAAGCGAAGCCCGCATGGTTCGCACTGATGGGCCACGTCTGGTGGCTGCTCGGCAGCTACCTCACCGCCTGGCTCGCGCTGCGGATGAAGGAGCGCGGCTGAGAATCGCCGGGCGGACCGTCACGAGCACGCTGTCGAGTTCGGGGTAGGCGTCGTAGGCTTGAAAATTCAGCGATTTGAAAACCGTGCTGCCGAGCATGTGATTCGCGATGCTCAGGTCCATCACGACCGGTCCCATTTCAGGCTGATCGCGCAGAACGAAGGCCTGCCACTGCTGCGCGCCGCGATTCCAAATGGAAGGCGTGGCCGTGACGTGATCGCCGCCAACCCAGTGAACGATCATGCGAAATTTCTCCACCGTCTGCGGGTCTGGAAACGTCGCAGTCGGTGGAATGATCGCGATGTCCGGGTCATTCTGAAGCTGCCATCCCGGATCGCAGTAGAGCACGCTCCACGTCGCCGGACGGATATTCATCGCGACGCGCGCGGGCTCTGGAAACAACGGCGGCGCGGGCACGTCGGTAAAGTTCAAATACATGTAGAGCTTGCTGTATTCCGGCCCCGCCGCCGCGACGCTTTTGAAAGCCCAATACACGACGATGTCGCCATCCCGCACATCCGGCGGAGTGTCGAAATAATAAGCGACCTGCGTCCAGTTTTCGCCGGGAAGCCCCGACACAAAACCGTCGTGAACGACCATGCGATCCGAGCCCATGCGGGAGCCGTTCGTGAAGCTCTCCGCGAAGATCGGCTCGTCCGCTGCGTCGAGAGAAAATCCCGCGTTCACCTCCGCGAGCGTCACGGGATCGGTGCCGCGACGCCACTCGGACCAATCGGAGACGCCATCGCTGTCGGCATCGTTTTCCTCCACTTCGATCCGGTAAAATTTCATTGCGGGCTCTGGCGGGCGCGGGATCGAGATCGCGTGGTTTTCGTGATCGGACGCGCTGAGAAACGCGGAGCCGGGAACAGCCGCCCACATCGGCCCGCCCGGCGCATCGGCGCTGATGACGCGGTACATTTTCCCTTTTTCCGCGATGAAGGTGAACACGAGCGATTCGCCGACGAGTTGCACGCTGGCTGTCTTCAGTCCGTCGTTCGGATCGCGGGGGTTCGTCCCGGCGATGGATTCCGCGAAATTTGAAATGCCATCGCCATCCTCATCCGCTGCGGGATCGAGCCCCCATGCGTCGAAGAAATTCTGCCACACATCGTTCAGTCCATCCGGGATGCCATCGCCCGGTGCGTTCTTGCCGATGTCGGTGATCCCGAACGCGGAAAATGAAGCAATGATCGAAATGATCGCGAACCATCGGAATGCATTCATGGTTTCGAGAGTTGGAAAAATTGTTGGGAGGTTTCCGGCGCGATTGCGAAACTGATCCGGCGGTATCCACCGACCAATGCGGTGCTCGGATTTACCGGACTCCAAACCGTGGCCGGGAGCAGCGCGTTGGCGGATTTCAGCGTGTATCCCGTCGCATAGCCGGGCCAAGACAGGACGATTTCGCCAGGCTGAGATTGTCCAATCGCCAGCGTTGGCGGCGGCGCAAAATAGATTTCAAATTCGCGACCGAGGATTTGTTTTCCGCGCTCGTTCAAGTGAACCCAGTCACGCATCCAGAAACTGTACGGATCGCCATTCGCATTCGCCGGTGGTCCAACTCCCGCCGCCGCCGCCGGGCCGTAAATGAACTCCGCTTCGATCCCGGTCATGTCGAGATACTCCAAGCCATTCGCATTCGCGAAATTCAACAAGTGCCCGCGGTAATCGTCGGGGATGGATGCGTTCCGCGCCGGGTCTTGATCCAGCTCCCGCATTCCCGGCGAGAGATAGTAATTCCCGAAGTTGTTATTGGAACTCCACGCCTTCGTCAGCAGCATGATTTCGGTTGTGCGCGCGCTGGCCAGATCGTGCGCCCGCACTTGATCCACGATGCTTTGAAACTCGGCCATGTTGTCCGCGTGACTGATCCCGCCGATCAGCAAAAGATCGGGCAAATAATCGGTGATGTATTCCGCGACATGATCCTTGAAATAACTCACGCCGCTTCCGCCTTTGGTCGATGAAATGAGTTCGACGCGGCTGCCGGGATACGCGCGTTGCAGCAGCGCGTCGATCGGCGCATTCGCCGTGTCCGCCTGGATGCTGTCGCCCAGCATCACGATCCGCAGCGTCTGCCCGGTGCGCAGCTTTTCCATGGAGCGCGGGATGCGCTGCCAGCGATCAGGCTTTGGGACGTAAGCGAGTTGCGCGGGCAAACCTTCGTAAACCGAATCGGCCCACGCGGCGACTTCCTCGGCGGTCGTGGATTCCAGCAGCACATCGTCGATAAGAAGCGGCTGCGCGCCGATGGGATGGAAGCTCACTCTGAGCCGGACCGGCAGCAGCGTTCCATTGGGACCGGGCCGCTGCTTTGCGCGAATGCGAAACTCATTCGCGATCCAGCCGGAGGACTGAAACACGCTCGAATACTGATCGTCGTTCAGCGCGCTGCCATTCTCGTCGTAGAAGACCGCCGACCAGTAAGCGTATCCGGCGCTGCCGATGTTGGTGACTGTGCCGGGCGCTTTGCTTTTGAAAAAAAGCCGGTACCAGCGCAGCGGCACGGTCTCGAGCAGGGGGCTCGACCACACATCGGTCTCCGCCGAGAGCGCGTGAGTTCCCGAGGCGGCTTCCGTCGCGATCCAGCCGGCTGCCAAACCGCTGCGAATCCAGCCCAGGAGCAGCGGGTCCGTTTCAAATCCCTCCGAAAGCAGCGTCTGGCTGAACGCCGCGTCTGGCAGAAAAATCGCGAGCGCGAGTGCGGCGATGCGATGGCTGGTGCTCACGACCATAAGAGCACGGAGGTTCAGTCCAGTTGCTGCAAAAAGCACTCTTGAAGAAACCCGTAGAAGTGGACTTGGAACAACGCGAGGGCGCGCGCGTCGCCGCCGAGGGACATCCGTTTTTCCATGTCCTCCTCGGTAAAATCGTAGCGCGCCGAGATGGCGAGACGCGCCTGATTTAATGTGTGAATCCACGCCTCCAGATTTTTCACCGGGATGCGCAGGGTGGAAGAATCGTCCGTTTCATCAGGATCGAAACGCTTGAGATCGCTTTCCACAATCTCCTGTGCGGTGCGGAAGATGTTGCGCAAGTCCGGCTCCACGTAGCTTTTCCAATCCTGATCGAACTCCGGCTCCCGGCCTTCGCTGGGGCTGCTGTAGAGCCGGTGCTGCGCGGTGGGATCGTCGGTCGTCGCGCTCGGGACGATTTGCAGGATGAATTGCGAGCACAGGAAATCCATCTCCCCGAGTTCCATGTGGTCGTGATCCGCGCGCTGGATGTGCATCCCTATTAGCTCTTCTCGATGGTCGCGAGCAGCAGGTAGCCGTGGAGTTGCTGCACGTAAGTCTCCGCCTGCTCGCGCTCGCCCGTCCAGACGATCGAGCGTCCGAGCCGGTGGACTTCCATCATGTGTTTCTCCGCGCGTTCTTTGGGAAATCCGAAGACGAGCCGGAAGATGCGCGTCACGTAACTCATCAGGTTCACCGGATCATTGTGGACCACGACATTCCACGGCGTCTCCGTTTCATCGCGCGTCTCGGTCTCTTGCTCGACGGTGGTCTGCGCCATCGCGGGTCACTTATTTCGCGGGCGGCGGCGCGAGCGGCGGCGGGGCGAGGGGAGCATCCGCGGTAGGAGCTTTGCCGCTAGCGGGGAGCAGGGTTTCGAGCTGCGAAATCCAGCCCTCGGCCCGCGGATGGAGCGGATTGATGCGCAGCACGCCGACCATCTCGTTGATCGCACGATTCTTCAGTCCGAGCTGATAGAAATCTTCCGCTTGCGACCACAACAGTTCCGGCCGGCGCACCTCCGCGAATCGCTTCTCTTCGTAATCGACTTTCCGCTTTGCCACGGCATCGCTCTCGCGCTTCAGCACATGATTCCAATAGACGAGGATGCGCTGGTCTTTCGTGCTGCGGTACTCGGGCAGAATGATCGACCGCTGAATCCCCTCAAGATCGCCCGGCGTCATCGGCCAGGATTCGTCCGGCGCGGCTGGAGCCTTCGTCTCGCCGAGAAGTTTCGCGACCGATTTCGCGAGCCGGTCCGTTTGATTCGCCCCGCGCGGCAGCACGTCCTCCAACTTCAGATACTTCGCGACCGGGCTGGATGAGACGGATGTTTGCAGGATGGAATTGACCATTTGCGTGACGGCCTTGTCGTCGCCACCGCGACGGAGACCGTGCTTGCCCGAGGCGTCGCGCTCGCGATCCTTTTGCTGTTGATCGTCGAGCGCATCCATCTTCTGGCCGTCGGCGTCCAGTTGGTCGGCGTAGTCGATGACGAATGGGAGCAAATCCTTTTTCTTCACGCCCGCCTTGAATTGCAGCGTGTAAAAAAGCCAGGTGAGATGCAGGCGCGCGGCGTTCTGCGCCTCCTTGCTGTTCAGGGCGTCGCCTTGGTTATCCTTCCACGCC
>JAYVRQ010000216.1:0-6578 GCA_043776145.1 Chthoniobacteraceae bacterium | reverse complement strand
TCGAGGGCTTCACGTCCTTGTGAATGATGCCCGCCGAGTGCGCCGCCGCGAGCGCCCGCGCCACGCGCGCGACGATGCCGAGCCGCACCGGGAGCGGCGACGGATGCGCCTCCAGCCATTGCCGCAGCGTGCCGCCGGGGCAGTATTCGCTTTCGAGAAAAAACGGCGCGGTGTCCAACTGCGCCTCGTACAGCGTGGCGATGTCGCGCCGCTTGCCGAGCCGCTCGCAGATGAGGCGAAAGAGCGCCAGCTCGCGCTTGAACGTGCGCAGCCGCATTGCGTCGAAGCAAAATTTGAACACGCGCAATTCCGGCGTGCGGCGATTTTCCGCGAGCCACACTTCGCCGAAGCCGCCCTCGCCCAGCTTCTCGCGCAGGAACCAGCCGTTGCGTTTCGGCACTTCCATTTGCTTCGCCGGACGCCAGCCGAGCGTCGCCTCCTCCTCCGCGGAAACGGACCGCCTCGCTGCCGGTCCATCTTCCGGTTTGTGAAAAGGCGCGCGCCCGCGTTCGCCCACCTCGAAAATTTCCACCGGACTGTCGAGACCCTTGATGAGATACGAGCCGTGCGCCTCCCAGCCGAGTTCCGCCTGCGCATCCACAGGGATGTCCGGGATCGTGCGGATGAATTGCCGCGCGTCATCGAACACCGCGCGCGTCAGCAACACCTGCCCGCCCGCGCCCATCGACATCACGCGCGCCGCCAAATTTTGCGGCGTGCCGACGGAGGCCGGGCCTTCGTGTTCGGTGGAAATGAGCAGGATTTCGCCCTGATGAATTCCGATGCGCACGCGCACCGCGCAATCGCTGCCCCAAGCCTCACGCGCGATGAGCCACTGAAAACGCAGCGCCACCGCGACCGCATCGCTGGGCCGCCCGAAGCGCGCCATGTAACCGTCGCCCGTGTGCTTTTCGAGATGCCCCGTTTTCACCCCGCGCAGGGCGTCGTGAAAAAGCGCGCCGTGGCGTTTCAGGATGACCGCGTAACGCTCCAAACCCAGCCGCCCCGCCATGCCCACCGAGTCCTCGATGTCGGTGAACACGATCGCCTCCAGCACCGTGCGCGGCGCGGATTCGCCGTGGCTTTGTTGGGAGGGATCGGAAGGTTCACTCATTGTTCTTGGAAAAAGGATGGCGGGCGCGCAACGAACACGCAACGCCGCACTCGCGGCAGGGAGTCCGGGGAGCGCGCGCGTCTCGCGTGCTGGTTTCGGCGTCCCGCCGAAACGAACTTCCCTGCCGCGTCATTGCGAATCTCGTGAACGAAATTTGAAACGATGCGTTTTGAAAGTCCGCGAAGGCGGGACGCCTTCGCCAGCACGCGAGACGCGCGCGCTCCCCGGAGTTCGCGATCGTGCGCTTTACCTGGCGATGCCGTACACGCGGACGCCGGGATGCAGATAGATCACCGTCCCGCGTTCCCACTCGCGCAGCAGTTTCCCATCGCGAAAGAGCGTTTCGTAAAATGCCTTCCGCTTCGAGAATTCAATCTCCTGGCCTTTCTTTGGCTGGAGCGATTTTAGAAAGAACCGCCCGTAATCGCTCTCGGAAACCGCGACGTGCGTGATGCCTTGCGCGCGCAATTCATCGAGCGTCCCGAGGTCCGCGACGAATTTCGCGGGCACGACTTTTTGCGGGATCGCATCCGCCGGGACGCCGTCCGGCTTTCCCGGATCGGGCAGCCAGATGCGGCTGTCCTTTGCGAGCACCGCGTCGGCGGGCAGCTCCGCGCGGCACCACGCCTGCAACTCGCGCGAGTCGTCGCGCTGGAACGCGCGCTCATAGCGCAGCCACGATGGAATTTGCCCGAGCACGAGCACCGCCGCCGCGACCGGCGCGGCCCATTTCCACCGGCAGACGCGCGCAACATCCGGCACGCCGAGCGCGGCGAAAAGCGTGAAGACCGCCGTCGCCGGGAGGAAATAGCGGTCGTTCGACTTCGGCGAAAACGACAGCGCGAGCGCATATACGAAGGGGAACGCGACCACATGCCAGCGCGTGAGCGTGATCGCGCGCCACCCGCCCCAGCGCGCCGTGAGAAAGAGCACGAGCAGCAGCCAGATCGCGGGCGTCGTGTTGTCGATGAAGACGTTCCAATACTGCGCGTGCGGGATGCTGCGCGTGCTGCCTTTCTGGCCCTCGATGACGAAGGTCGTCTCGCGCTCGAAACTTTTTTGAAAGGTTTCAAAGTCCGCGAGCAGCGGCCAGTTCACCACGATCAGCACGACGGCCAGCCCCGCGAAAAACGCCCAGCGCCGCCACCCGCCGCCCGCTTGCAGCAGCGTCGGTCCCGTCGCGAGCAGCACGATCGCGCCGAGGTATTTTCCCGAGATCGCGAGCGCGCACGCCCCGCCGAGCGCGGCCGCATTCGCGAGCGTCGGGCGCGCTTCAAAATGGCCGAGCGCGAGCAGCGAAAGCGCGAGCCCGCAGAGCAGCGCGGTGTCCTCCTTCATGTAATGCGACAGCTCGAAAAGCTGGTGATGCAGCATCAGCGCGCCGCCCGCCGCCAGGGCCGCGAGCCAGCCGCGCCATTGAAACGCGAACAGCGAAAGCGCGACGACCGCGATGGCCGTGAACGTCGCCGAAACCGCACGCCCGATTTCCACGACAGTCTGCGGATCGCGCGCCGCGCCGCTCAGATCGAGCGCGAGTTTCGCCGCGCGCAGCAGCAGCATCGGGTGATTGAAATTCCACTTCCCGCTCACGACCTGCTCGATCTTGCCGCCTTCGTCCGGGTGATAGTACCACGCGAAATCGCGATGCCGCAGATGCAGGGCGAGCGTCGCGGCGAAGAGCGCGAGCGACCAGACGACCAGTGCGGTTTTCTTCACCCGGCTACAGCTTCATCCGCTGGTCGATGAGATCCGCGAGCAGTCCGATGAAGAGCATCTGGATGCCTGTGAGTGCGAGCGCGATGGCGAGCAGGCCGAGGTGATGCTCGCCGCGGTAGTCGATCGCGCCTTTCACCAGCCCGGCGACGATGAGCACGAGCGCGGGCGGGACGAAGACGTTCAGCGGTTTGAAATACGCGCAGATGCGGATGATGAGGATCGTGAAATTCGTGAAGTCGCGGATCGGTTTGATGGACGATTTCCCGATGCGGCGCAGGTAATTGATCGGCACGAATTTCACGCGGTAGTGATTCGTGAGCATCGCCAGCGTGATCGTGGTGGTGAACGAAAACCCGTCCGGGTACAGCGAGAGGAAACGCAGCGCGACATCGCGGCGGAAGACGCGCAGGCCGGAATTCAGATCGGGGATTTGCTGCCCGCTGAGATACACCGCGAGCCGCGTGATGAGCCATTTCCCCGGCCGCCGCATCCACGGCACCTGCACCACCGCGCCCGTGCGCGCGCCCACGACCATGTCGAATTCGCCCATGTCCGCCGCGAGCTTCGGAATGTCCTCCAGCGGATACGTGCCGTCCGCATCGGCGATGATGATGATGTCGTGTTTCGCGCGTTGCAGCCCGGTCTTCAGCGCAGCGCCGTAGCCGCGATTTGCCTCGTGTTCGAGCAGCGTCACGCCAAGTCCGCGCGCAATTTCGCCGGTGCGATCGTCCGAGCCGTCGTTGATGACCACGATTTCGATGTCGCGAAAATGCGCGCGGTGCTCGCCGATCTTTTTCACCGTCTCCGCGATCGCGCCCTCTTCGTTAAAAGCGGGAATGAGGATGCTGACGCCGAGGGTGGAAGTATCTGCCGAGGCCATGGGAAAAGTGCGGACGAGACTCGCGAAGCGCCTCGCCTTGGCAACTCGATAATGCGCGATCCTTACTCGAAATACGTGTCTTCGTGTGAATACGGCGGCGCGCAGCAGCAGAGAAATCGCAGCGGCTCATCCGCGACGATCATGTGCCACGCGCCGGGCGGGATGAGGACGGCATCGCCGGGGCCGACCATGCGCGATTCGCCGTCGATCATCATCGTGCCGCGCCCTTCGAGGATGAAATAAAACTCCTCCGCAATTTTATGGAAGTGCATCTGCGTCCAACAGCCGACAGGCACGCGCGCTTCGGCGAGGCTTTGGTTTTGCACGGGCGCATTCGTGCGGTCGAGGATGCTGCGGATGGTCGAGCCGTCCTTGGTGGTGAAGGGCGTTTGCGTGGAGAGCGGGAGCACGGTCATGGGCGGATGTCACACGCGGCGGGCCGCAGCGGCAAGCGGGACGCACGCGGAAATACTCTTTGCCGCCCACGCGCCATTCTCCTAGTCTGCCCTTTCAAATTCTATGAATACAGCCACCGCCGAAGCACCGGTCAGCGCAGCCACCAGCCAGCTCGACCAACTCAAGAAACTCACCAAGGTCGTCGCCGACACCAGCGATTTTGAGTCGATGAAGGAATTCAAACCGCAGGACGCGACGACGAATCCCTCGCTCATTCTCGCCGCCGCGACGAAGCCGCAGTACGCGCACATCGTCGATGAAGTCGTCGCGAAGCGGAAGGGCAGCGGGCTCGCGGGCGCCAAGCAGATCGAGGACATCATCGACCATGTGCTCGTCGCGTTTGGGCTGGAAATTCTCGACATCGTGCCGGGCCGCGTCTCGACCGAGACGGATGCGCGCCTTTCCTTCGATACCGCGGGCTCGATCGCCAAGGGCCGCCAGCTCATCGCCATGTATGAAGCCGCGGGCATTCCGCGCGAGCGCATCCTCATCAAGATCGCCTCGACGTGGGAAGGCATCCGCGCCGCCGAGGTGCTGGAAAAGGACGGCATTCATTGCAATCTCACGCTGCTCTTCTCGCTGCCGCAGGCCGTCGCTTGCGCCGAGGCGGGCGCGCAGTTGATCTCGCCGTTCGTGGGACGGATTTACGATTGGTTCAAGGCCGCGAACAAACGCGATTACACCGGCGCGGAAGACCCCGGCGTGCAATCCGTCGCGACCGTTTTCAACTACTACAAAAAATTCGGCTACAAGACGGAAGTGATGGGCGCGAGCTTCCGCAACATCTCGCAAATCGTCGAACTCGCCGGGTGCGACCTGCTCACGATCAGCCCCGACCTTCTCGCCAAACTTGCCGCATCCACCGAGCCGCTGACGCGCAAGCTCGATGCCGCCGCCGCGATGAACGCGGACATTGAAAAACTCGCGCTCGACGAAAAGACGTTCCGCTTTCTCCTGAACGAAGACGCGATGGCGACGGAAAAAACGGCGGAAGGCATCCGCAAATTTTCCGCCGACATCGTGAAACTCGAAAAGGTCATCGCCGGGAAACTCGGCTAATTTCTTAGCACCATGATTGCCGCCGCCCTGCTCGCCCTCGTCGCAGTTCTTTACCGTGTCATCATCGGCGTCGCCGGGATGCACGAGATGAACTGGCTCCACAACTTCTCGCCGCTCGCCGCGATCGCCTTGTGCGGCGCGATTTATTTCCCGCGCCGCGTCGCCATCCTCGCGCCGCTCGTTGCGTTCCTCGTTTCGGATTTAATTCTGAACGCCAGCTACGGCGTCCCGCTCCTCAGCGTGCGGATGCTGCCGGAATACCTCGCGCTCGGCCTGTCCGCCGCGCTCGGCTGGAAGCTGCGGGCGAATCCGCGCCCGGCGAGAATCTTCGGCGCGAGCCTGCTTGGCTCGATTGCGTTTTACGTCATCACGAACACGGGCGACTGGCTCGCCGATCCCGGCTACGCCAAGAACGCCGCCGGTTGGGTGCAGGCGCTGACCACCGGCCTGCCCGGCTTTCCGCCAACGATCACGTTCTTCCGCAACACCGTCGCGAGCGATCTGCTCTTCACCGCGATGTTCGTCGCGTGCATGGCGTGGAAGCCGCACGCGCAAGCAGCACCGCAGGCCGAGTTCGCGACGCGCTGACGCTCCACGCACGGCAGTGGCTGGGTCGCGATCATGAATCCCCTCGCGCTCCTTGGCTGCGGGATCGTGATCGTCGTCGGGAGCATTCTGTGGCTGCGGCTCCACGCCTTCCTCGCGCTCATCCTCGGCGCATACACCGTCGCGCTGCTCACGCCTGCCGATGCGCTGCGCGGATACGCGGACGCGCAGGCGGCGAAGGGTGAATTTTCCGCGAAAACGGCGGCGAATTTCCCCGGCAAACCCGCCGCCGCCCGCGTCGCGTCTGAATTTGGGCGGACCTGCGCGAACCTCGGCATCCTCATCGCCATGGCCACGATCATCGGCGAGGCAATGCTGCTCTCCGGCGCGGCGGAAGCCATCGCCGCCGCGATGCTGCGCTGGCTCGGCGCGGCCCGCGCGCACTGGGCGTTCTTCGGGACGGCGTTCGTGCTCTGCATTCCCGTGATGCTCGACACGGTGATGTATCTGCTCGCGCCCTTGTTCAAAGCAGTCGCGCGGCGCACGGGGCGCGACTACCTGCTTCTCGTGATGTGTACCGTTGCCGGCGGCACCATCACGCACTCGCTCGTCCCGCCCACGCCGGGCCCGCTTTTCGTCGCCGGGGAACTCGGCGTGCCGCTTGGCCTGATGATCGGCATGGGCTCGGCGATCGGCTTGGGCGCTGCATTGACGGGCGTCGCCTTCGCGCGCTGGTCGAATCGCCATCACGCCATCGCCGTGCCCATCGAAGACGACGCGCCCGATCCCGCGCGCGTGCTCCCGCCG
>JAYVRQ010000215.1:0-6585 GCA_043776145.1 Chthoniobacteraceae bacterium | reverse complement strand
GATGCTTCTCGAAGCGACGGCGCGGGGTGCGGCGGCGGCATGATCGCTCACTTCGCGTAAGCCGATTCCGACTGGTCGGCGAGGCTCATCTTCACCTCATACTCGGCGGCGGAAATGCACGCGCCGAAAATGATGATCGTGCCGATGAGATAAATCCAAAACAGCAGCGCGACCACGCTCCCGAACGAGCCGTAGAGCAGGTTGAAGTTCGTGATGTTGCGCGTGTAGATCGTGAAAAGCCGCTGTAACAAATCGACGCCGAGCGTCACGAACAGCGCCGAAAACCACACCTCGCGAAAGAGCGTCCGGCGGCGCGGGGCGAATTTGTAGAGCATCAGGAATCCGTAGAAGAGCACGAGCGGCGGGACGAGAAAGCGGAGCAGGCCGAAAAGATTGTCCGCGAACCAAATGGGGAGCCCGATTTCACGCGAATGCACCCAGTAGAAGGTCTCGATCTGATTGATGATGAGCGGTGCCAGGATGCCGATGAGCAGCGCACTGGCGAGGATCGCGGTCATCAAAAGGTTTTTAATCGGCAGACGCCACCATGCGTATTCCTTCGTCCCCCATGCGCGGTTCACGCCGCGCACGAGCGCATGGAAAAAGCGGATCGCCGTCCACGCGAGGATGCCGAACGCGATAAGCCCCGCGCTTTTCCGCGACTGCACGACGCCGTCGATCGTGGTGACGATGCGGTCGGATTCGGCAGTCTCGATGGGGATGTATTTGCTGACGTAGCCGGTGATCGCAGTGGTCGCGCGCTCCTTGCTCCCGAGGAAGGTCGTTGAGACGGAAATGAGCAGCACCATGAGCGGGAAGAGCGCGAAAAAAGCGTAGTATGCGAACGATGCCGCGCGCTGCTCCGCGTCCGTTTCGTCATACTTTTTCGCCGCGCGCCAGAACACCATCCACACGGTGCGGACAGCTTTGCGGAGCACGAGTGTCGCGCGTTCAAGGACGTTCATCGGCGCGGAATGTAGGGAAGGGCGGCAGCCGAGCGCAACAGCGCGCGCACCTCCCGATTGCAAACGCCACTGAAGCTCACCGCTTTCGCCTTGTCTGGCACCGCTCTTTCCGCACTCCCTGCTTTCCGATGCGGCGGAAGCCAGCGAGAGGTGGTTCTCGAATTAGGACCGCCGCGCGATAGCCCGGCGGGGAAACGCACCGAGTCCAATAGCGCCGCCAACCAAAAGCAGAGCCGATGAGGGTTCGGGAGCTTCAGCGAGATTTGCGTGGGAAAGATGCACGGACTCACCGATGGAGAAGTCGGGTGTGCGAGTACTCTTTGAAACATCATCTTCCCGCCAAAGCGCTTCTACTGTGAGGCCAGTAACATCCGTATAACGAAACTGCACCTCGATATCGCTTGGACTGAATGCATCGAGCACGTCAGTTACTTCAAAGTCCGTCGTAAAGATGCGAAATTCGCTGAGACCTATGGCGTTGCCGAAAATCCCATAAAACCCACTCCGCAAGCCGATAAAATCCCATTCTCGTATGGCAAACATCGTATTTGTTTTGTTCGAACCAAGGTCGAGATCACCGTCGCCATCGAGATCTTGAATACGCCCAGGGGAAGAAGCCGTGGCGTTGAACGGCGCAACGTTCTGCGGGGAGACAAAATCACCGCGGATCTTGCCGCCTGCACTCGAAAACATCGAGCCCGTACTCATGGACGAAAAACCCTCGAGGCCCATGTTCCCCTCGGCACCAGTGACGATGGCGAAAAGATCGAAGGTCACGAGATCGCCGAGGCTGACCGCCACATTCTTCGGATCGCTGAGCGGCGCTCCGTTGAGTGCCACCGCGCGCACGTCGAATGAAAGCACCGCGTCGGCTCGCGGGTTGGCAGATAAAGCAAAAGCGACGAGGGACAGGCTGGTCAGTTTCGTGCGCATGGATTGGCACATAAGTGCTTTCATGGGATAGGAATGTTGGGAGGTTTGTCCGCTGGTTATTCCGCCTAGCTATTTTCTGACTGATGGCAGTGAACCGCTGGGTTTATCGATTTTCAGGGTTGAAGAATCAACCATAATATTCTTCGCGCCGGTTGGTGGAGCGGAATTGTGGGAGCCCGCCCGCTTCCTCGTGCTCTATCTCGCGATTCGTCGCAACCCTGCGATCCCCACCGCACCAAGTAAGACCATGCCGAAAGCGGAAGGTTCGGGAACGCAGGTCAAAACATTTAGAATCGGAGCTCCGAGTTGAACCAGCGCGACGGACCCGCCGTTCACTCCCCGTGAGTTTGTGAACACGCCATTCTCCTGCCAGATATACTCAGTCGTCAGACCTGTGAAGTCGGTCTTGCGCCAGTTTATCGAGAAGACATCGCCACTCAGTAGGCGAACCGTGAATGTGTAAAACTTGAATTCACTCGCACCCAGACCATCGGCGTTTCCCGTCGTCATAGCGGAACTGCGAGCGGATATGGAATCGATATTACTCGCGGCGGTGGCGTTCGAGCCAATGTCCAGGTCGCCGTCTCCATCCAAATCGATCCTTCGACCGACCGTTGAACCCGATGCTCCAAACGGGGCGGCAAGCTCGTTCGTCAAAACGTCTCCGAGGGCACCCCCGTTAGCTGAAACGATGCTACCGACGGCGATCTGGAATCCTTCCATGCCGGGAGCTTCGGTCGCCGCGGTGACGATGGCATAAACATCAAACGTCACGATCTGACCGGGTGAGGGACAGAGCACTTTTGGATTGGGTGACGGGATGCCGTCCACCGCCACCACCCGCAGATCGATCGTCAGCGTCGCCGAGGCTTGGTGGATGGCAACGCCCACGGCAGCGCCAGCGATGAAAAGTATTTTTCGGAGGAGAGATGGCATGGAAGGGGGTGGATAATGATCTGTCTTCGTCCGCTTGTCAGAAAGGGACAAGGTGGGAGATTTTATGGCACGATCGCGACTGCAAACGGGCGGGACGATCGTCGGCGTGTCCTTTTGAGGCTTCAATACGCTGGGACGATCGTCGGCGCGCGCCTTGCACATGCCGCGCGCCGCATTATTCTCCGCCGCGAATGACCGAACGCGCGAAGTCCCCCGCCAATCCGCCGCCAAAAAATAGGCGCGGCTGGTTTCACCGACTCTTCCGATGGGGGCTGCTGCTGCTCGCGGTCGCGATTGTTTTCCATCGCCCGCTCGTCCGCTTCATCGCCATCCAGATTGCGGCGCGGCAGCATCTCGCGCTGGATTTTCATTTGTCGGGAACGGTGTTCACGAATCTGAAAGTCGAGGGCATCCACCTCGCGCCGAACGGCACGGGGGCGACGCCGGTCGAGAAGATCGACATTGAGCGGCTGCGGTTCGATTACAGCATTCCGATGCTCGTGCGCTACGGGATCGGCGAGTTTTTGCGCAGCTACGAGGTGCATCACGCGGACCTCGCCTTCGTCGCGCTGCCGAGCAAATCGAGCGCGGAGCGGCGGGAGAAAATCAGCATCGCTGAGCAAATCCGCGCCATCCTCGCGCAGCCCGCCGCGTATTCGGATCGTGCGCTGATCGACGATTTCAACATCCGCGTTCGCACGCTGACGAACGAGACGCTCGTGCAAGGCGTGCATCTGCTGCTCTCGCCGGATGCGCCGGGCCATCTGCGCGCGCGTCGCGTTGCGGTGCCGGGGCTGCCGGTGTGGGAAAACCTGCACGCGGAGACGAGCTACACGGCGCGGAATCTTTTCATCAAGAACCTCGAGATCACGCCGGACATCGCGCTGCGCAATGTGAATTTCGACGCCTCGCAGCGGGCGCAGCACAAGGGGAGCATGAGTCTCGAAGCGGATCTTTTCGGTGGGAAGCTACAGCTTTCCATGAAAGGCGACCGGCTGCGCGAGAAGGGAAAAAATCTCGATCACAGCTACGACACTGAGACTAATCTCACGGTGAAAAACGTGAATGCGCGCGCGGTCGCGGCGTATTTCGGATTGAAAAATCTGCCGGTGGAATCGGTCGCGTCTTTCGAGGGAACCTTTCGCGGCGAGCCCGAGAAGCCGCGCACCTGGAAGGGGCACACGACGGCGGTCATCGAGGGGATCGCCGCCGGGCCGCTGCGGATCGAGCGCGTGAATTTGGATTCCGACGTGCGCGACGGCGTGGCGAAGGCGGCACTGGATGCGGCGCTCGCGGGAAACACGCTCAAGCTCAGCGCGACAGGAAAGATGCCGGAGACGGTGAACGATTTTGAAACCGTCGATGCGGACGCGACGCTGCAACTCAATGCGTCGCACCTGCCGGGACTGGGCGACGAACTCGCGCTCGAAAAGCCGCTCACTGGCGACGCGACCGCGGAGGGGCGCGTGACTTTGCGTGATCGCACGGCGTCGGCGGAATTGAATGTGAACGTGGAGGCAATCGACGCGGGAAGCGCCGCCCTCGACAGCGCAAAGGTGAAGCTCACCGCGACGAAAAAGCTGGGAACGGCGGGCTTCGCGACGCTTACGGCGCAGCTTGCGGCGGACCTCGCGGGGCTGGGCTACGGAAATTTCGCGACGGATGCGGCGACGATTCGCGCGTCGATGAATGAGCGCGTAGTAACGGTGCCGACGCTCGAAATTCAACAGGGCGAAAACAGCATCAGCGCGCACGGGACGTATGAGATTCCGACCGATCTCAAGCAGGCTGCGAAGGCTCCGACGGACGCGCAATTTACGATCAAAGCGCCGGACCTCGCGGCGTTCGGGATCGAGGTGAAGGGGAATGCGCTCGAAGGCCGGCTCACCGGACAGGGTGCGGTGAAGCTCGTCGATGGCGCGCCCGTCGGCGGGCTCGAACTCGACGGCGCTTGCAAGCTCGGTGCGTTCGCGGCGGAATCGCTCACGGCCAAAGTGAAGCTCGCGGATCGTGCGGCGGAGATCGAAAATTTCACGCTCAAGCTGAACGGCACGGATCAAGTCGGCGTGACGGGAAAAGTGGGAATCGACGCGCCGAATCCGTATGGCGGCGCGCTGCTGCTCGGGATTAAAAATCTCGCGGCGCTGCAACCGCTGCTCGAAATTTTCGGCGTGAAGGAATCGCTCACGGGCGCGTTGGAAATCGACTGGACCGGCAAGGGCGAAATCCAATCCGCGACGCACGACGGCGAACTGAAAATCGGTGTCGTGAAAGCGCGATACGGCAAGTTCGACCTCAGCGAGTTTCGCCTCGCGGGCCTTTACGGGCCAGGCTTCGCAAAATCGACGGAGCTGCGGCTCGCGAGCGGGATCACGAAGTTCGAGGGCAAGCTGGACTTCGATCAGGGCAAGCTGCGGCTGCGCGACATCGACCTGCATCAAGGCGCGCAGCAGGTGCTCACCGGCTTCCTCATCGTCCCGTTCGATCCCGCGAATAAGGAACAGCCCATTCCTTTTGCAGAGCACATCGCGGTGAACGTGAACGCGACGAATCTCGATCTCGACAAGCTGCTCGCGAGCTTCGGCCAAAGCTCGCCGGTGAGCGGCGTGGTCTCCGCGAGCATTGTGAGCGGCGGCACGCTGCTGAATCCCGCCGGGCAATTGCAGGTGAAGGCGCGCGCGCTCAAGGCGAAGGCCGCGCCGCAGTTCGACAATGCGGAACTGGATTTCACTTTGCACTACGCGGAGAAGCAGCTCGACCTCGACGCGACGGCGCGGCAGCGCGAAATCCAGCCGCTCACGCTGAAAGGGCGGCTACCTTTGGACATTGAAAAAACGGTGAAGGAAAAAGCGTACGATCCCGAGTTGCCGATTGATTTTTCGTTGAAGCTCCCGCCGTCCACACTCGCCGCGTTGCCGAAGTTCGTGCCCGCCATCCGGCGCATCGAAGGCACTGCGGCTCTCGATCTGCGCGTGGCCGGGACGTTTGGGAAACCGGAGATCACGATGGCGCTCGATGTGGATTTGAAGCAGGCGCGCATGATCGCCGAGAACGTGCCGGCCATCGGCGCATTTCAGGCAAAGATCGGCTACGCGAACGAAGTGCTTTCGTTCAACACCTTCAAAGGCGAACTCGGCGGCGGCACGTTCAAACTCAGCGGCACGGTGAAGGCGGCGGAACTCGATCAACTCAGCTTCGGGCCCGCGATGGTCTTTCCCAAAACCGTCTCGCCCGTCTTCGATCTGCGCTTGGAATCCGACGAGGTGCTCGTGATGCGCAACGACTCGATCACCGTGCGCGCCGACAGCGACGTGAAACTCGCGGGCCCGCTCAACGCCGCCGTCGCGACGGGCACGATCTACATCACACACAGCCGCTTTTTCAAAGAGATCGACATTCTCCCGATCGGCCTGCCCGGACGTCCGAAGCCCGCGCCGAAATCCGCGCCCGCGCAGACGAACATCTCGTTTCCAAATCCACCGCTGCGCGATTGGAAATTCGACATCGCTTTGAAGACCCGCGAGGGCGACCCGTTTTTGGTGCGTGGCAATTTGGCACAGGGCGCAGTCGCTATGGATGTCAAACTTGTGGGCACGGGCCTCGCCCCCTATCTTACAGGAGCGGCCACGATTGATCGCTTTCAAGCATTATTGCCCGTGAGCGTGCTCAAGACACGGCGGGGACTCGTCACGTTTTCGCAGCAGGCCCCTTTCGAGCCTCAGATAGATATTGAGGCGGAACCGGTGATCAA
>JAYVRQ010000214.1:0-6595 GCA_043776145.1 Chthoniobacteraceae bacterium | reverse complement strand
TGTTGCTATCATCGGTCCACGTCGTAGTCGGAGAAGCAGGCGCGGTGAATGTGCCCGAAGCGTTCGCAAAGAAATAGTTCCCGCGAATCTCACCACTGGGATACATTCCTGTGTGCAGATTGATGTATGCCTTGCCAGTTTTGATTGTATCAATGATGTCCGCCTTCGACAGCGTTCCCACAGCGGTGATCGTCCACTTGTAGGTTCCTTTTTGGGGGTCTGTGCCGGTATAGTTAGGATCCGCCGGATTTGTAACCAAGCCATCGCCAGCAGTCGTCGGCGCATCAATGTCGTAAATAATCTGAGTCGAAGGATCCGCGTGAATATGCTCCGACGTAATCGGTCCTGTGAGCCCGCTGAAACTGCGTCTCATGTAGGCGGTATTCTCGTCCGCACTCAGGCGCAGGGTCGATCCGCCTACGCCATTGGTGACAGCACCACCCTGCGCTAGCAGCGTTGCCACATAGATCGGCCCAGGGGCCGTCGCGAGAGAGGGCGCCACGTATGGCGACAGCACGTAGCCCGGCACCACTTCACTCGGAACTGCGCCGGGTTCGCCGGGCTTTAGCCAGCCCACCGCAACGTTGTCGCCGCTGCCACTGCCTGCCTTGTGCAAGACCTCAAAGTAATATTTTGTGCCCGCTTCCAACGCGAGCAAGGGCGATTTCTGAGCCGCGTCCACACCCCAGTTCATGGGCGCAGTGCTGCCGGTGGTCACCCACGCTCGCTTAAAGGCATTGACCTGCTCGCCATCGTTCGAGATCCAGAGTTCCGCGCCGTCATTCGCGGCAATCCAGAAATAGTAATTCCCAGTGACCGGCGCAGTGATATAGCCGCGGATGCGCTCACCGTAGTTGGTGCCGACACCAGTCTCCTGCAGTGATGTTAGGTTGGCCGAGCTATTCGGGGTATTCCCGATGGGAATACTCGCCACAGTCGTTCCGGTCACCCCCGTCCAAAGCTCGCGGGGCAAGGTTCCGGCATTTTGATCGATGTGGAGATTCAAAACCGACGTGCCCGTGCCGGCGGCATTCGTAATCGTGATCAGAATCTGGTAATCCCCGCCAGCCGTCGGCACACCGCTGATGACGCCAGCGGTATAACTCAGCCCAGGCGGGAGGCCGCTGATATCCACACTGACCGCTCCGCTGTTACTTCCAGCCACGACATAGGAAAAAAATCCATTAACCAATGCACTCGCGGTAGTTGGGGCGATGTGGGCCGGCGGAGCCAATACTACAGTCGGTGTCACCGTCGTGTCGCGACTGGGATAGAGCCGCTCCGAGGGGATGATTTGTTTTGGCTGGCTGGGGCTGTACCACGAGAGCAGGCACTTTGCCGTGCCAGTGTTGTCGTAGTAGTCCAGTTGGATGTCGTAGCGCACCCCGCCGATCATGGGAATTCGAACATAGCGCTCGCTACTGTTCGCGGACCAGTCCTTGAGGTCTTTGTTGACGATGTCCACACTCACGGCACCAGTGCTCGTATTGGTGTATTTGTTGGCACCGACATTGACGGTGAAACTGGTGGCGGTCGCAGCAGTGATCAGAGCGTTCCGGGTGTCGGCAATGGTGATGTTGCCCGCGCCAGTGGCAAACGTTCCCGTCCCGAAATTAACCGTGAACGTGCTGGCCGTGGCCGCCGTAATGACATAACGGGCGCTACCTAATGTCGTCAAAGTGCCGCTGGTGGGGTCTAACTCGACGGTCTCCCCGACGATAAAGCCGCTTGGTGAGACGGTCGTCAGGTTCGTGTAATTGATTACGGCGTCGCCCGTGCTGCCGTCATATGCGTAGGTCGGGGAAGTGGTCGGCGAGTGAAATAAATTACCATTGGTAAAATCCACGCGGACGGTTTCGCCAACAACAAAGCTGTTTGGGTTGACGATGAGGCTCGCGTAATTGATCACCACGTCGCCGGAGGCGCGGTCATAGGTATAGCTACTCCCGCCGGTGCTTGCTGCCGGGACCATGCTGAGCACCTGCGACTGGCCATTGATCTTCAGGGCACATCCGTCATCCGCTTGAACCACAAATGTGTATTCCTCTGTGAACTGCGGCTGCACCTGGCCGGTCCAGCGGACGGAGAAAGTGTCCGGCTGAATCAAGGCAGCGTCCGGCGTTCCTGCGCCCCATATTCCATTGTTGGCTGAGGTCACCGCCGTATCCACGCCTACACGCCCAGGAGGACCAGTAAAAGTCGTGTTGGCGAAGCAGCGGTTGAAGAGACCTGTAGTATTACTGGCATTGTTGTCCACGAAGCCGCTGCCGGTATCAGATGCGGGCAAATTTGCACCCGGGGTCGGAACCACTGTGAACGTGGTGGTTCCATTCACCGCAGTAATGGTGTAAGCCCCATGATAGTTGGCGGGCGGCGTGAAAAGGTTGCCGGATGAGAAGTTCAGATTGACGACGTCATTCACAACCTTGCTGTGCCCACCCGCGGGCGTAATGACAATGGACCCGGTGAAATTGGGGGTCGTCCCTGACCTCGCGTAGCTATAAGTTATCGCCTGCGTATGCGTGAACTGAATTGCTGGCGGGATATTTGCAAAAGTCCCGCCGTTCAGGCTCGACTGCAATCGGCACCGCGCATCACCCGTTGTTTCAACATGCTCTATCCGGATGTGATACCTGTCCGTAGCCAACACGGGCACTGCGAGGGCGATCGGCGCGCTCTGCTTAAAGGTTCCCACAGTCGCAGGGCCATCCCAGCCATGTTCCAATATCTGAACCAAGCCGCTCCCGGTATCGAGCAGCACCCTCGCTTTATCATCTGCATCAAGCTGGAAAACATAACTGCCAGCAGTCGTGGGATGGAGATACGCGTCCCACGTCGCCGAATAGTTGTCGGGCGAGTTGTTTGGCACAATCGTCACGCCGTTGGGTGTGCCATACTGCCAGTCGAAATTAACCGTGGGATCCACCCGCGTCACGATTGGAATGCTGAAAGAGCAATTCCCGGTGCCACTTGCAGGGAGGGTCGCTCCAGAGATTCTCACCGTAAAATTTACGCCGGGAGTGACCGCTGTCACAGCGTATGGGAGACTGTTGAAGGTCGCGTTGTTGAGGTTGCCCGAACTAAAGTTCAGAATTACTTGCCTCCCGATCTGCAGCGCGGGACTCGGGCTGTAGGCAAACGGAATAACAATCGTGCTCAAGGAATAGGGGCTCACCCCCACCCGAGTATAGGTGTAAGTTCCGGTCTGCCCAAAATTCGCCGTTGAGGTGTAAGTCGAGCTCGATGTGTCGAAGTATTGACCCAGCAATCCGGTTCCGTTCGCCACAGTGGACGGATTGATAATGACGGTCGCCTTGGTTGATGAACCTAGGGAAAATGGCTGCTCAGAGGTGGGATTGCTGAGCGTCGCAGTCACTGACCTACTGCCCTTTGGCAAATACGTCGGCCCGGACTGAGCGATGGGATTGACAAATATATCCTGCGAATTGGATCCGGACGCAAAGGAAACCGGACTTCCAATCGCCGTGTAATCAGAACCGGCCACCGCAGAACCGGCCACCGTGTAATTCACGGTAAGGGGAAAGAGGCTGATCGTGCGATCAATGGTAAGCGTGCCAGAGTCCGGTCCGTCTTCCGATGCAGACGCCTTGGACGCCCTGATAGTGACTACATATGGAACCGGAGTGTGCGCGCCAACATTTGAAAAGACCTGTGCCGCGAGAAAATTGTAGTCATTAACCCCAGGGCTCGAAGTCTGGCTATTTGCATTCAAGCCAACGGCTTTCTCAGCCCAATCGCTGATCCCATCGCCATCCGTGTCTATGTCCTGCACCAATATACGGAAGAACTTATTTGTACCCTTTGGAAAAGTCAGCGTCTTGACAGTGCCGTCGCCATTCCAAGAGACAACCGGCGAAACTGCGGTGAACGCCACAGTCATTGAGGCGGCACCCTGAACCAAATAGTTCTTCCCGTTCTCCGTCGGAAAGGTGATGGAAACGTTCCCGCCAGCGAGACTGATATTGGTTATTTTAACCACCGATCCTGCCGATAGAGGATTGGTCCCTGCCGCAATCTCGTCCTTGTTCAGGATGCCATCGCCATCGGAGTCCTGATTCAGCCAGTTATTATCTGCAAGCTGCGCGTCGGTGACACCGTATTTCAGCTTCCAAATGTGCTGCGTGAGGGCATTGTCCGCCACTGCATGCGCCCGCGAGACGAAACCGAGCAGGGCTGTTACTCCGATGAAAAGGCACGCAAGCGTGCGGTGGAATGTGTTTCGGAAACGGGAACTCATACGCGACATGGAATCAGGGTGTTTGCAGGAAATTAATTGGCTGAGAGGTTCTCTACGTGGGCGCAGGGCGGAGGGACATGTACTCCTTCGTAAGGTAAGTCGCGAACATGAAAGTGAACGTGCCCACTTACAACATCAACTTCGTGATATTGTTGTGAGCTTTGATCAGAAAAATGGCAGCCATGCTTACGTTTCCCCGAGGTTCTGCCGACCACCGCGACCCACCACCCCCTTGCTTTCCCTGTTTCCCTCTGGATAGTTCGCGCCATGAAGTCCCCCGCCCTGCGAGCACTGGCGCTCGCATTCCTTTTTCTCGCGTCGGCCATCGCGTCAATCCGGGCGGATCCCCTGGTGCCGCGCAGCCTCATGGAACCGAAAAACGCTCCTGAGGCTTGGAATGTCATCCGCCTTGCGACGACGAATGTGGACCGGCTCCTCGCGGAAGATCGCGTTGCGGAGATCCCCGTGCAGCTTTCCTTTATCGCTCCCGCGGTGCGGACCCTGATGCGTTCCGCGGCGACCCCCGAGGCCATCGCGGCGACGGAACTTCAGGGCGAACGCGCCATCGGCTGGCTGACGGTGATCGCGCGGGCAGCCGAAGAAAAAAATGGCCCGAGCGCGAAGGACAACTACGGCAAACTGAGGTTTCTACTCGACGATATGGCGCGGCATTTTGACCAGAAGGACGTGAGGGCGGACATTTATTTCTGCCCGATGCATACGGACTTCACCGCGCAGGACCCCAAGACGCCATGCGGGAAGTGCGCCATGGATCTGCATCTGCGGCGACTCCCTTACAGCTTCATCTACACGAAACCAGGAGAACCCTCCATCCGCCTCATCGCGTCTCCAAGCGGCCCCGTGGAGGCGGGGAAGAAACTCGACGTCACCGTCCGCCTTGAGCGCAGCGACAAGTCCCCGGTGAAACGCGGTGATCTCATCGCGATGGATACCGAACCGATCCACCTGCTCATCGAGGAGCCCGGCCTCGCGGACTACCATCACGAACATCCAAAGCCGACAAAGACACCCGGCGAATATGCGTTCTCTTTCACGCCGCGAAAGTCCGCGCCATACCGCATCTGGGCGGACATCGTGCCGGTCGCCACTGGCGTCCAGGAGTTGCCGTCCACCGATCTTCCCTCGGAAGGGAAATCGGACGCCATCGAGAGCACTGCGACGCAGATGGAATCACAGGTGGATGACTTCCATTTCAAACTCGATCTCAGCGGTGGAAATGACACGCCGCTGAAAGCTCAGAACGCCCGTAAATTGACGGTGACAATCACCAATTCCGCCGGCGCGCCCGTGAATGCGCTGGAACCGGTCATGCACCGCTTTGCACGCCTCGCCGGTTTCTACGGAGACCGGCAGACGATTGTCCAATTCCACCCGAGCGGCGGCGACGCGCTCAGTAGCGAAGCACGAGGGGGCCCAACGCTCAGTTTCGTGTTCTTCCCGCCCAAGCCCGGCTTCATCCGACTCTATTGTGAGGTCAGCATCGCCGGGAAAATGAGGTTCGCGCCGTTAAATGTGAACGTGGTGGAGTAAAGCTGCGGGGAAGTTTTGAACGTGGAACCAAAGCCAGTTCAAAAAATCATCGCATCCCACTTCCGTTTAATGCGTGACCACATCGTCCTCGGTGTATAGGGCGCGATCGGACCCTGCGGAACGGACTTCCATGTCGGTTCTGGAAAGCTGATGGAAAAAAATGGGCGTACCCCATTGATCCACGAGTTCACCATCGGCATTCAACCTCTGGTCCTCCGGCGGGCCGAAACGCGCTCCCTTGGAATTGGCCCCCATGAGAGCCTTCATGATTTCCGAGTTTGTGCCGACAGGATTTTCACCCATCCGGGTTCGGTAATCGCGCACCATCAGGGCTACTTTGTCCAATGCGATGGCGGCGTTTCGCCGCTCTTCGTCCGAGGCAATCGGATCGCCTGGAGAGGTGCGCGCACGAGGAGACATCGGCACGGCTGCGGGAGCGGCGGGTGCCGCTGTCGGCGAACGCTGGGCAATCCCCATCGGGCGTTCCGCCGGGACGGGAGTGGCCACTGGCGGAATCGCAGGGCCAGAAAAGAGACCGGGCTTCGGTGTCGGTGCCTTCAGGACACCAAGAGACGCGGGCGTACTCTGCTCGGAGGATTGCTCGGGCTGACTGACTACCGGCACGGCGGTCGCGGCGGAACCTTCGACGCGGCGCGGCGATTCGCGCAAATACGCGATGACGGCTATGACCAGCCCAGCCATCGCGACGATGGCTGCAAGACGAACCTTCCGCGAGATGCCGGAGTCCACGCGCTAAGTCATGAAGTTCAGGTAGCCAGGACCGGC
>JAYVRQ010000213.1:0-6605 GCA_043776145.1 Chthoniobacteraceae bacterium | reverse complement strand
CGGCGCCACCGATCCGCTCCCGAGCCTCGAAGGACTCTAGGCCGCGTGCTTCAGCCGGTGCATTAACTGGAAAAAACGGATCGTGTCGCGCAGCGGATGAATCTTGCTGACTTCATCGCCATACACCGTGCTCACCGGCACCGCCGCGATGGCCGCGCCGCGCCGCGCCGCGATCACGAGCATCTCCGTCTCAAAATCGTATTTGCTGCTTTCCGTCCCGCACAGCGCCGACGCGAGATCGCGGTGGAACATGCGAAAGCCGCATTGCGTATCCGGGATCGGCTGCCCGCAGACGCCGCTGATCTGCGCGGACATGAAACGGTTCGTGAGCTTGCGCACCAGCGGCATCGCGCGCGTGTCGCTCATGCGATTGCCCACGAGCATCGCCGCGTGCGTCGCGTTCGCGGCTGCGAGAAAGGCGGGGATTTCCTCCGGCAAATGCTGGCCATCGCCGTCGAGGACGAGCACGTATTCCACCGAAGCCCGCCCGCTCAATTCGCGCAGCCCCGTCTTGATCGCCGCGCCCTTGCCCTGGTTGGTGGAATGCCGGATGACTTCCGCGCCGGAGCTGCGCGCCTCGGCCTCGGTGGCGTCGGTCGAGCCGTCATCGACCACGAGCACCTGATCGAGCTGCGCAAGCGCGCGGCGGGCGACATCCCGAATGTGCTTCTCCTCGAAGTAGCACGGGATGAGCGCAGCGGTGTTTGTGCGGTTGATGGGCATCGCGATGGGCGGACTGCTTTTTGAAATAAGCAGTTCCCGCGCACTGCCACGAGATTTGTTTCGTTGCCGAGTTCACCAGACCTACTCGCGCATCCCGCGATAACGCCAGAGCGTGTAACCTTCATCGAGCAACGCTTGGAGCGGCATCTCGCGGCAGAGCACTTTCCCGCTCGCCTCGTACACGCGCACCTGCGTTCGCACGGCATCGGCCCATCCGGCGAAGAGGCGGACGTGGGCGTTGTGCCGGTTGAAAATATCGCCGGGCTGAAGCTGCGCGGGATCGGGCAACGGGTCGCAGAGCGCGGGCAGCTCGCGCGTCGAGTAGCTGCGCGGCAGCCGCCAGCAGCGCGACACGAAGCCGCTGCAATCAATGCCGACGGCGAGCTTGCTTACCGCATCATCCAGCAGTCGGCGCTTCTCCGCGCTATACGCATCGCCCGCGCATTTCCCCTCGCGCAATCCGCGATCAAACTCCTCCGGCGTGTCGAAGCCGCCCCATTTGTAAGGCAGCGCGACATTGCGCTCGTCGGCGATCCACCAGCCGCGCTCGTCCCCTTCGGGATGAAAATCCGCATCCGGCGTATCCACGCGAATCCCGTCGGGATCGACGCCGTGAAAAACATTCGCCGCCGTCGGAGTCCATTCGTGAACGACATAACTCTGCGCCATGGCCACCGCTTCGAATCGCGTCACCCGCGACGGCGAATCGCGCTGATCGCGCCGCGCCCGCGCCCAGAAAACAATGGCGAGCGCGATGAAAAGAAGGATGGCAGCAAGGCGCATGTCGCCAATATCGGCGGGGGAAACAGGAACGGGACAAGTCCAATCTTACTTTTCAACTGGCGCGGGTGAACGTAGAGACGCGCCTCTCATGCGCATTCTCCGGCATTCCGACCAAGATTTTTCCAAGGCTCTCACCGCGCTCCAGCGCAAGTCCGCGCCCGCGCCCGATGTGGAGAAGACGGTGCGCGAAGTCATCGCGGATATTCGTGCGCGGGGGGACGCGGCGCTGCTGGAGTACACGGCGAAATTTGGCGGGCCGCGGATTGCGGCGACGCAGTTGCGCGTGGCGCGCAAGCCCGCGGTGGATGCGGCGACGCTACGCGCCATCGCGACCGCATACGCGAACGTGCGTGACTTTGCGAAGAAGAGTCTGCGCAAGAACTGGAGCACGCGAAACAAGCAGGGTGCGTTCGTCGGCGAGCGGTTCGATCCGTTTCAGCGCGTCGGCATCTACGTTCCCGGCGGCACCGCGCCGCTCGTCTCGACGGCGGTGATGACGGTGACGCTCGCGGCGGCAGCAGGCGTGCCGGAGATCGTCGTCACCACGCCGTCGGATCGCAATGGGAGGAACAACGACGCGCTGCTGTGTGCGCTCGCGCATTGCGGGGCGACGGAGGTGTATCAAGTCGGCGGCGCGCAGGCCATCGCGGCGCTCGCGTACGGGACGGCGACGATCGCGCCGGTGCAGAAAATCTTCGGGCCCGGGAATGCGTATGTCGTCGAGGCAAAGCGGCAGGTCTTCGGGCAGGTCGCCATCGACCTGCTGCCGGGGCCGAGCGAAATCCTCGTGCTCGCCGATGCGAGCGCGAACGCCGCGTGGATCGCGAGCGACCTGCTCGCGCAGGCCGAGCACGGCAAGGGGAGCGCGATCCTTTTCGTCACCAACTCCGCGCCCCTCCTCGCGCGCGTGGAAAAACAAATCGCCGCGCAACTCGCCACGCTCAGCCGCCAGGCGCATCTCGCGCCCGTGCTCGCGCGGGATTGCGCGCTCATCCTCGTGCGGACGCTTGCGGATGCGGTCGCCATCGCGAACGACTTCGCACCCGAGCACATCTCAATCGCCACGCGCGACGACGCAAAGATTGCCGCGCAGATCCGCACGGCAGGCGCGATCTTCCTCGGCGGATGGTCCCCCGTGGCGGCGGGCGATTTCCTCGCGGGGCCGAGTCACACGCTGCCGACCGGCGGCGCGGGGAAATCCTTCCCCGGCCTCACGGCGGACATGTTTCAGCGGCGCACGAGCCTCGTCCGCCTCGACGAAATATCGCTCCGCAAATCCGCCCCGACCATCGCGCAATTCAGCGCGCTCGAAGGTCTCGACGCGCACGGACGCTCCGCGGCGATCCGGCTGGAATAGCCGCTACTTCTCCGGCACGAGCGTCTGCTCCGCGTGCAGTTCCTCGTACTTCGGAAAAAATCCCCGCACCGTATAGCTCTGCCCCGCGCTCATCTCGCGCGTCGCCACTTCCACGGAGTATTCCGCCCGCTCGTTCGGATTGATCGTCACCACCGTCGGCTCGCTCGTGAACGCCTGATCCTGCGACCACTGCTCGATCGTCTTCCCCGCACCATTGATAATCAACACCTCGATCCGCTGCGACGTGGGGAATTCCAGCGGCGCGAGTTTCTTCCCGTGATTCACGAGCGTCAGCGTCACCTTCAACCGGTTCGACTCCGCCAGCTTTAGCGGCAGCGGCGCGAGCTTCATCTCGATCGTGAGCCTCCCGTTGTTCTTCGCCGCCCCATCTTTTCCCCCGCCGAAAGGATGCAGCACGCGATGCACGATCCCGGTCTTCTTCTCCCCCACGGGCTCGGGCGTGGGCGCGGCTTTTTCGGCGCGGTCGCGACTGCCGAATGGGTGCATCAGCCGGTGCAGGAGGTCCGGCTTTTTTCCCGGCGCGGGCGTTGCCTCCGCGACGAGAACGTGGACGGTGGAGAGCAGGGCGGCGCAGCAGAGTGCGAGGGAAAGTTTCATCGCGACGATTAAGGCACCGTCCTCGCGGGTTGCAAATCGCATTTCATTTCCCGACACTCCGCGTCATGCGAACCGCCTCCCTTTTTCTCACCGCCCTCGCGCTCGGCTCCCTCGGCTTCGTCCGGCAGCCGAACATCACCGTGCGCTTCCACATCGAAGGCAACGAACGCGAAGGCCAGCCCTTTGTCATGCCGGTCAAGTTTCACAACCCGCCCCGCGATGGCTTCATGAAGCAGATCCCCGCCATCTCCGAGCGCAACATCGCCGCCATCTTCCCCTTCCCCGCGCCCGACGGCACCTTCGGCTGCGCCTTCAAGCTCGACAACTTCGGCCAGACCTCGCTCGAGGAAATGTGCCTCTCCAATCGCGGCGCCAGCGTCGTCGCCTTCATCGCCACCAAGTCCGGCAAGCATCAGGTCGTGGACATGGTCGTGGACAAAGTCATCCGCGACGGAATCCTCAGCATCCCCAGCGGGCTGACGCAGCTCGAAGTCACGGCGCTGGAGAAGGAGTACAAGGTGATTGGGCAGACGAAGAAGAAGAAGTAAGAAGTCAAAAGTTAGCAGTTAGAAGTCACTGACCGCGTCTGGTGAATTCCGACTGACTCCTAACTACTTCCTACTTCTTACTCTGCCTTCCGCTCCCGATGGATTTCCTCTCCCTCCTCGCCGCCGTCGCGCCCGTCTTCCTCATCATCGGCGCGGGCTATGGCATCCGGCGCGTGGAATGGCTCACCGCCGATGCCGATGTCTCGCTGCTCCGCGTCGTCGTCAACCTGCTCTTCCCCTGCCTCATCCTCGACACCATCCTCGGCAACGCCGCGCTGAAGCAGGCGGGCAATCTCCTGCTCGCCCCCGCCGTTGGCTTTGGCACCGTCGTCCTTGGCTTCGGAGTCGCCTGGCTCGCCGCGCCGCTCTTCGGACTGCGCGATGAAAAGGCGCGACGCACTTTTGCCTTCACCACCGGACTCTATAACTACGGCTACATTCCCCTGCCCCTCATCCAGAAACTCTTCGACCAGCAGACTACCGCCGTCCTCTTCATCCATAATGTCGGCGTCGAAACTGCGCTCTGGTCCGTCGGTCTGCTGCTCATCTCCGGGCGCTCGCCGGAGCATCCGCTGCGGCGCATCCTGAACGTCCCCGTCCTCGCCATCGCCGCCGCCATCACGCTGCATTTCGCGGGCGGGCGCGCATGGCTCCCCGCATGGGTCTTGAGCGCCATCCACGGCACCGGAGCCGCCGCCATCCCGATGGGTCTCATCCTTACCGGCGCGACCTTTTGCGATCAGGGCCGGCACGTCTCCATGCGCGGCTCCGCGCGCGATTCCATCGGCGCGTGCCTGCTCCGGCTCGGCGTCCTGCCCCTGCTCATGCTCACCGCCGCGCGCTGGCTGCCGTGTCCGGTGGAATTGCGCCGCGTCATGCTCATCCAGGCCGCCATGCCCTGCGCGGTCATCCCCGTCATCCTCGCGAAACACTATGGCGGCGACCCCGCGATGGCGCTGCGCATCATCCTCTGCACCTCCGCCGCCGCGCTGCTCACCATTCCGTGGTGGATTCAGTTCGGCCTGTCGTGGCTGGGTGGAAAGTGAACGCGGGTGAAATCCGCTGGACGCCGCGCGTCCCGCAAGGCAGCAAAGAGGAAACCCCAAACCCATTCCCATGAAACGATTCCTCATCCTCCTTCTGCTCCCCACCCTTCTTTTCACCGCCTGCGACAAAGGCGGCTCGCCATCCTCCGCGGGCGGCGGCGGGAAAAAACTCACCATCGCCCTCCTCCCAAAAAGCAAGGGCAACCAATACTTTGTCACCTGCGAAAAAGGCGCGCGCAATGCCGCGGGCGAACTCGGCGTCGAGCTGCTCTTCGACGGACCTACGAACACCGACCCAGCCAAGCAGAACGAGATCGTCGAAAACTGGATCACCCTCGGCGTCGATGCCATCGCGGCAGCCTGCGAGAACAAAGAAGGCATCTCCACCGCGCTAAAGAAGGCGCAGGCCAAGGGAATCAAAGTCGTCACCTATGACTCGGATGCCAGCGCCGATGCCCGCTCCTTCTTCGTCAACCAGGCAACCGCAGAGGGAATTGGGAATACCCTCATGGATGAAGCCGCGCGCCTCACCGGGGAGGAAGGCGAGTTTGCCATCATCACCGCCACCCTCACCGCCGCCAATATGAACGAATGGCGCAAGCACATCGAAGCGCGCCTCGCCGCGAAGTATCCCAAGATGAAGCTCATCGACACCAAACCCTGCGACGACCAGAAGGACAAGGCGCAGCAGGAAGCCACGAACCTTCTCAGCGCGAACCCCAACTTAAAGTGCATCATGGCCATCTGCTCCCCCGCCGTCCCCGGCGCGGCGGAGGCCGTGAAACAGGCGGGCAAGGCCGGCACAGTCAAAGTGCTCGGCCTCGGGCTCCCGAGCGAGAACAAGACCTACGTGAAGGACGGCGTCACGCAGGCCATCATCCTCTGGAAAGTCGAAGACCTCGGCTACCTCACCGTCAAAGCCGCCGCCGCCCTCGCGAACGGAACTCTCAAAGCCGGGGCCACGGAATTCGACGCCGGGAAGATCGGGAAGATGGAAGTAAAGGGCGACAACATCCTCCTCGGAAAACCCTTCATCTTTAACAAAGAGAACATCGACGGCTTCGACTTCTAACCACCGATTCTTTTCTAACCACTAACCTGCACTTACCGGCACTAATGGGGAGAAACATGTTCCGAACCCATTAGTGCCGGTAAGTGCAGGTAAGTGGTTCCTTCCCTTCCTTTCCCATGCGCCTCTCTCTCCTCCTTCTAGTTCCCCTCCTCTCCTCAGTGGTTTCAGCAGCGGAGAAGTCTCCGCTCACCTCCCATTTCGTCCCGCCGACTCGCGTGCTGTGGCAGTCCGATGCCGGGGTTCACCACGCGGAAAATCTCCTTGCCCCGAAGCCCGGCCAGTCCGTGCTGAAGGAGCCGCAGCCGCCCTGCGTCATCGACCCGAAAGGCGCGCTGGTGCTGGATTTCGGCGTCGAGATTCAAGGCTGCGTCGAACTCTTCGCCCCGATGCTCCCCGACAAAGAGCCGCGCACCGTCCGCATCCGCTTTGGCGAATCGGCGAGTGAGACGATGGCCGAT
>JAYVRQ010000212.1:0-2060 GCA_043776145.1 Chthoniobacteraceae bacterium | reverse complement strand
ATTTCGCTGCGAAGCTCTTTGAGCGGTATCTGTTTTGCACCGAGGAAAATTTCCTTCCGCTCGGAGATGGAGAGCTTCAGCGCCTCGTCGCCGCGCTCGGCGATCACGGCGGTCTTCGAGTCCGGCAGCTTGATCGTCACGGCGGGCGTCTCGCTCTTGAATGTCGTGGTGACGATCACGAAAATCAGCAGGATCGCAAAGATGTCGATCAGCGAGACGATGATCACCTCGGGCTTTTTCCTGCGCTTCCCGATGAAATTCACGCCTGAACCTCCGTGGGGAATTCAAACGAACCGCGACGGCCTTTCTGGTTGTAGCACTTCGTGAGCAGTCCCGAGATCAGCAGTTCCATGTCGGAGGCGAGCTTCTCGACCTTCTTCGTGAGCAGACCGTGCGCGATGAGCGTGGGAATCGCGATGCCGATGCCGACGACTGTGGTGCTGAGCGCCTCGGAGATGCCCTTTGCGATCGTGTGCGGGTCGCTCTGATTTGCGCTGCCGCCGAATGCGCCGAAGACCTGCACGAGGCCCGACACTGCACCGAGCAGCCCGAGCAGCGGCGCGATGCCGATGATGATCTCCAGCACATGCAGCCCGTTTTCAAGCTGACCGATCTCGTGGCGTGCGACGGTCTGCACCGCGTTCTGATTTTCATCCTTCGGCTGGTGCAGGTTGGAAAGTCCGACCTGCGCGATGCGACCGAGCGTGGACGGATCATTCCGCACGTAGCGCGAAAGGCGGACGACGGCATCCGGCGTGTCATTCGGCGCGAGGCGTTCGATTTCCTTTTCGAGTTCATCCGGCACCACGAGATGCCGCCGCAGCGCTAGGCCGCAGACGATACCGACCGTCACGGAGATGATCGAGCACGCGAGCAATGGGAACATGAAGAACCCGCCGCCGTGGAAGAACTCGTAAATCTGGTGGAAGGAAGCGGCGAGGATTGGAGAGGCGATCATGTGTCTCAGAGGATGGTGAAGGTGAAGGGAATCTCAAGCAGGCCGTCGGTGAGCGCGCTGGCCGACGGTTTTTCAAATGGCGTCTCGCGGACAAACTTCTCGCAGAACTTTGCGAAAGGCTCATTCGATGTGTTCTTCAGTACGGTGAATTCCGTCACCGCGCCTTCGGCATTCAGCTTGAAGATGACGTTCAAATCGCCCTGCGAAAACTCCGCCATGTGCGGCGCGAGTTCGGTCGCCCAGCGTTTCCCCATCGCTGCCTTCGCCTTAGGCGTGTAGGCGGCTGGCGATTGAGCGCCGCTTTTCTCGGCAGTCTTTTTTGCCGGCGATTTTGATTTCGCCGAATTCTCCGCGCTTCGTGCAGGCGTGTGTGCGGTAAGCATGGCGGCGAGAATCAGCGGAAGCAGTGTGGTTCTGAGCATGCGGTTTTAGAAAAGGTGAAAGCTATTGCGAGCTTCGAGGCGCAAGTTGATCCCGCGCTCGAAGAAGGAACTTCATCTCGTATTCAAAATAGCCATTTTGCAGCGCCTCCGGTGGCGGAGGATCGAGTTCTGCCAAGCGTATGCTTTCTTCGACGATCCGTGCGTGAGTATTGTTCGAGGTGTTTTTGATGATGCGGAAACTGTGAACCTTTCCTCTCGCATCAATGACTAAACTTGCGGTTACTTCCCCAATGGCAAGCAGGCTCATTTGCCTGTATATTTCAGTATTCCACCGTGAGCCGACGGCAGCGTAAATCGCCTTTTTATAGCGTCCGAGCGGAGTCGCCACGGAGTCCACGCCGTCTCCACCTTCAGGCATCGCCGCGCCGTTCACCTTCGTGCGGCGCATCTGCGGCGAATAGTTGGGATTCGGCAATGGCCGTGGCTGGTTCGCCTTCATGTCGAGCTTCGTCGCGACAATCACGGACTGTGGACGTGTTGCTGCTTTCGATGGCGCATCCTGCGGGGTCGGCGTCGGCAATTGAGTCGGCTTCGGGCGCGAGGTGTCGGTCGGCGTGGGCTTTGGGGGAGGAGTCGCGGTCGGCTGCGGCGTCGGCGTGGGGTCCGGTTCGGGCTTTTGAGCCGCCATATCCTTCGGCCTTTTCGGATCGGATCGGCGA
>JAYVRQ010000211.1:0-6633 GCA_043776145.1 Chthoniobacteraceae bacterium | reverse complement strand
CATGCCCGCTCCACGCCTCCGCGACGCTCTGCGCCCATGCAGGCTCCGACAGCAATAGCGCCACGCCGCACGCGACCGCGCGCAGGAAATTCAGCAGCGGTGCTGCAAAGGGGCGGGAGGAAAGCATTCGCGACGATGTGCCGAAGCACCCGCCGCGTCAAAGCAGTTCAGCGCCTGCGGGAAGCGCGCCGACTCGATCCCCGTGCGGGCGTCCGCACAAATACATTCAGAAAAAGCTCGAAGCGTGAACGGTCAACTTGCGAGTCGGAAACAATGGCTGAGTTGCGAGATTTCATATTGTGATCATTCCAAAAGCAGCCCCGATGCCACTCCGCCACACGATGCGACGACTTACAAAAAATGACGACACATTGAAACCGAATCGTCGTGAAATGCCTCCGCCTGAAACCAACCGCTATTTTTGAAAAGTGGTGGACCGTGAAGGAATCGAACCTTCAACCTAGTGATTAAGAGTCACTTGCTCTGCCAATTGAGCTAACGGTCCGTGTCGAGCGAGGCGGGACAATAGCGGCCTGCCCTGCCGCCTCAAGAAAATTTTTCACCACCGTAGAAGCTACGGCGTCGGCGGTGTGGCCGGTCCCCAATCATTCCCAAAAACGAAAGCAGCCGCTCGCGCACGAAGGCGGAGCGGCTGGAATTCGGAACGTGCAGCTTCAGGTCGTCTCGATCGTCAGCACCTGGCGACCACCGTAGTAGCCGCACGCCGGGCAGGCGATGTGGCCGGGGAGCGCGCTTCCGCACTGCGTGCATTTGTTGAGCTTGGCCGCGTGAAAGCGGTTGGCGGCTTTGCGCGTGCGCAGCCGCATTTTGGACATCTTGCGTTTTGGAACACCCATTTGAGTTGGTCGTAAATTATTTCAGTTTCAGTTGATCCAGCGCGCCCCAGACTTCGCGGGTGTCGGAGAGCGGCTCGTCCGCAGTCTCGGATTTTTTCCGAAACGCGCCTTTGCAATCTCTCTCGCCACTCCAGTCACAATGCGGGTGCGGCGGAAGGGCGAGCAAAGTGTCTTCCCTCAGATACTCTGTCAAGTCCACGGTTTCACGCCCCGTCAATTCCACCTGGCAGGCGAAATCCCCGATTTCGAGCGTGAAAGGGAACCGCTCCAGGCACGACACGCATTCGAGATCGAGCGGCACCCGGAGCGTGCCCGTGGCAAAAAGGCCGCCGTCGCTCAAACCGATGTCGAGCGAATAGGCGATCGGCCCGGCACTGCGCGCGAGTTCCCCGTTGAGTTCGAGAATGCTGCCCGGTTCCTCTCCATCGACGTGGAGCCCTTCAGGCGGGATTTGCTGGATGTGGACTTTCATGGGACGTGGGCTCCGATTCGTGATTTCTTCCTCTTAATCTTCCTCCTTTCCCCGCGCATTGGAGGAAGAGGAAGATTAAGAGGAAGAGGAAGAGAGCTTCTTGCGCAACGCGCTTTCGGCAGACGGTGGCACAACCGCATTCACATTGCCACCCGGTATTAGGTGAGAGCGGGATGATCCACGGCATCCGCCGCTTATTTCCCCGCCCGCGCCAACTCCGCCGCCCGCCGATACTGCGCGCGAAAACCATCCGCCAATTCCTTCGCGAGCTGCACTTCCTTGATCTTCTGCGGCCCGAGCGCCTGCTTGATCCGCCCACCCGCCGCGTCGTAGTCCACCGCACTCACATCCGCGAACGCTGCGCTCGCCTCCGGCGGAAAGGCTGCGGCGATAAGCGCACCCCGCGCCTCGGTAAGTTCATCGTGCGTGTCGATGCACATGACGCGGAAGATGAATGCGATGCTGCGAAAAAGCGGCCCGGTCCATTTTTCGTGATACGTGAAAGTCTTCGAGAGTTCGTAAGGATTCACCTCGGGATCGCTGCGCACTTCGCGGAACTCCGGCGCGAAAAGCTGCGGCAAAATCGGCAGTCGTCGGAGCGCGTATCGCTGCGGGCCGCCGGGTGTGCCGACTTTCCAATTCCACAGCCGCTGCCCCTCCGGCGACATCACAAACGCGATGAACTCCTTCGCCACATCCGCATTCGGCGCCCCGCGAAAAAGCCCAATCGGATCGACGCCGACCGAAGTGCCGCCTGCGGCGTTCACGTATTGCACATGCGACGAGCCATCAGCGCGGCGCACGGCCTCGCTCTGGAAGCGTCCGTAAAAATCAATCGTCATCCCCGCCGCCGCCTCGCCCGCGCCCACGTCGATCGCGATCTTCGTCGAGGCGTTCGTGAAGTAGCGCGCATTCGCCCCGATGCGCATCAGCAGCCGCATCGCGCGCGTCCACCCCGCGCGCACTGCCTCGGCTTCTTGCTCGGGTGAAAGTTTCCGCTCCCCGACCTCCGCCTGCATCTGCTGCTGGATCAGCATCTCGAACGATTTATTCACCGAGCTGCTCTGCGTCGGATTCGCCAGCGCGATTTCGTGAAAATACGCAGGCTCGCCAAGATCGTCCCATCGCGTCGGCGGCTGCGCGATGCCAAGCCGCGCGAGCGAGTCCGTGTTGTACACGATGCCGAAGGACGAAACGACATTCCCGATCCAGCGCCCCTGCGGATCGTAAAACGGCTCGCCGCTCAGCGTCTGCGGGATCGTCGTGTCATTGAAAATCTCCGGGTGCGCCGCGACGAAACCGCAATCGACGAGGTAGCCCGACCCCGCCTGCGACTGGAAATCAAACGCGCCGCCGCCGAAGAAGAGGTCCATCTTGCACGACACGTCCGACGCGAGGAACGCCGTCCGTGCCTCCTGCGCCAGCGGGTCATCCCCAGGCGCTTTCGCATTCGCGAAGTTGCGCTCGACCGTCGCGCTCCACTTTTTCCCCAGCGTTCGCTCCCAGTAGTTTTGAAACGCGCCGATGTATTCCGCGGCCACGTAGCGCCCGATCTCGCTCGTCCCGCCCGGCGTGCGGAAATCCATGTGAACCCGCTTCCCAAATTTCTTTTCGTAATACGCCGAAAACGCCCGCCCAAACTCCGCGCGGATCGCCTCATTATGCGGCGTGATGAGCACCAGCGCCCGCTCCCCCGCCTGCGGAGCCGCATCGCGCCTTGGCCGCAGCGCGATGGGGCCGAGGAGGACGGCGAGAAGGGCGAGAATGAGCAGCGCGTTTTTCAAAAATTATTCCAAGGGCGCGATCCGACCGGGAGGCTGCAAAGCCGCCGCACGTTGGAACGCTTCAAGCAACTCTTGCTGGTGAAGCGATGCCCAATCGAGAACGAGCGCGAGAGCGCGTTTCGGAAGGGTACCGTCGATCACCTGCAAAGTTTCGACCGCGATTTTGGCGACTTCTCCGGCATACAGCGCATGAAAATGCGGCGGCGGATGATCGCCATAGTAAATCTGAATGACGATGCCGTAAAACCGGCTCACCTCAGGCATGAGCGAGCGATTTGTTTAAGGCGGGGAAAACCTCGCCAGCACTCTTGCCGACTATTTGGAGATAGAGCGAATCAGGGCAGAGATCGAGTTCTCCCGGCCATAGAACGCCACCGCCGGGGCCAACGGAAACTTGCTGAAAAACTCCTTCTTGAAGCCATGCACTGAAGACTCCGCGACCTGCGAGATGATTCAAATCCACGGTTCCCGATGCTCCATCATCGAAACGCAGGAATAACCGGAAACCATTGAGAGTTTTTGCTTCGGTAATTTTCATTGTGCGACGTTATCGAAAATTTCTGTTGTGTCGAACGGTCGCTACGGAGCCTTAAAAGCACCGACCCGCGAAAACAGCTCAACTCCCATCGTGTTAGGTCGTCGTTGCGTTGGCATAATACTTCCTTAGTCGGTAGTGAAATCCCTTGGCGTGTGGTATCCGGCGATGCTTCAGGTGCGCTATCAGGTCGGCGCGTCGATCAGACATCAAGAACCACAGATAGGTGATGTAGTTGAGAATGAAGCCCTCTCCCATCCCAAGCGTGGGCCCTCTCGTCGCACCTTCTTGCTGATTGCCCTCTTCGGGATTCCACTCCTCACGGTCGGGGACTCGTTGTTCGCCCCGTAGTAGTATCTCCCCAAACTTAATTACGAGTGACCTATGCTCTCGTGCAATCTGCCCAAGTAGGCTTGGAGTCCAACCTTCAAACTGCATGTCACGAACGAAAGGTGAAACTAATGCATCACGACGGACCGATCTGACTGAGAGCCCAATGGATGCGGCAATGTCACGCTCGATCTCCATGATTGCTGGGTCATCAAGGAGTGCGATCACGCTATCTGAGTTGAAAGTGGAGTCGGGCATCGGTCGATTTCCGGTTAGTGGCAGCGGATACTGTTTCTTGGCCTAACAAATTGATAAGCTCATAGACCATTACCCCGGCAAAGCCACCGCATCCTCCGGCTCCACCGCCGCGTGGATTTCGCGCTCGGGGCCGAGTTCGACGTAGCGCGGGTTTAACTCGAAAATCTTCAGGACGTGCGCGCCCGCGGCGAATTGATACTGCGCCATCTCGCCGAGATACACGCGGTCCTGGATGCGACCCGTGATCCCATTCACCGCCTCCGCCGCGACGCCGAGCTTCCAGCTTTCCGGCCGGATCGAAAGCGTCGCCGCATCGCCCGCCTTTGGCTGCCAGCCATTGCCGCCGATCATCGCCTCGAAAGTGCGCAGCGGGGTTTCCACCAGCGCGCGACCCTCGCGCACGGACACCACGCGGCCTTCGAGAAAATTCGTCTCGCCCATAAAATCCGCCACGAAGCGCGAATGCGGCGCGCGATACACCTCCGCCGGTTTCCCCACCTGCCGGATGTGCCCGCCTTCCATGATCGCCAGCCGGTCCGCGATCGACAGCGCCTCCTTCTGATCGTGCGTGACGTAGATCGCCGTGAGCCCGAATTCCTTGCACACGCGCCGGATTTCGCCGCGCATCTCGATCCGCAATTTCGTGTCGAGATTCGACAGCGGCTCATCGAGCAGCAGGCAGCGCGGACGGATGACGAGCGCCCGCGCGAGCGCCACACGCTGCTGCTGGCCGCCGGAAAGTTGATGGATCTTCCGCTCGCCAAACGCGCCCATCTTCACCGAATCGAGCGCCTGCCCCACGCGCTGCGCGATCTCCGCCACGGACACGCGCCGCTCCTCGAGTCCGAACGCGACGTTCTTCGCCACCGTCATGTGCGGCCACAGCGCGTAGCTTTGGAACATCATGCCTGTGTTGCGTTCGTGCGGCGGCACGCGCGTCACGTCGTCGTCGCCGAAAAGAATGCGCCCGCTTTCCGGCAGGTAAAATCCGGCGATCGAGCGCAGCAGCGTCGTCTTCCCGCAACCGCTCGGGCCGAGCAGGAAAAAGATTTCGCCCGGCTCGATGCGCAGGTCGATCGCGTGCAGCGCCACGGCTTCGCCGAAACGCTTGGTGAGTTTGTCGATGGTCAGCGAAATCACGGGCGCAACAGATGCCCAATCGCGGGCGAATGACCAAGCACGAATCGGGGCTCGGTCGAAATGGCTGCCTCACTAGGACTCGAACCTAGACAAAACGATTCAGAGTCGTTTGTGCTACCATTACACCATGAGGCAAAAAGGGAGCGGGAAGGTAGGTGGCGAGGCGGTATTGTAAAACATTTTCTCGGCAGCGACCGCTGCTCCCCGGGCTCTTTGTCCTACGGCACGGTTGGCGTAACGATGCGGTAGAACCGTTGTGCGAGGACGGTCGGATCGTCGAAGGTCACGACTTGCGCGCTCGGTGGCGCGGCGATGTCGGTGAGGCGCTGCCAGGCGCCGGTCGTGAGGCTGTCGCGATATTGGATCGTGTAGCCTTTGCCGACCTGCGCGGTGAATTGGATGCGGAAACCTCCGGCGATTTTCGTGACGGTGGCGGCGAGGTAACTCGCGGCATTGCGCGGGTCGGTGCCGGCGATGGCTTCGGCGAGGTTCGTGCGGCCGTCCCCGTCGGCATCCTGCGCGGCGTCGGCGGCGCTGAATTTGTCGAAGCCGTTGGCGTCTTCGTAGGCGTTGCTCATGCCGTCGCCGTCGTTGTCGAGGATCGCGCTTTGGCCGGTGTTGACTGCGCCCGGTGTTGGCGTGGCTCCGGTCCAATTCGCGGGGTCGTTTCCGATGACGGTGCGGCTGAGGCGCTGAAGCGACGGGCCGGTGCCGTCGGGCGAGACGGACCACGGCGCGAAATCGGCGTAGCGCACTTTGTCCACGTTCACGAACGCGCCTTCGAAGGGGATGACGGGCGGGCGTGAAATCTCCACGTCGGCCTCGTCGTTTTGGAGCTTCGGCGAAAACGGGCCGTAGATCGGCGTGCCCGCGCTCACTCCAAGCGCGGCGCGGAAGGCGGCGAGCGTGGCGGCGTTCGCGGGATCGAAGCCGGTGACGAGGATGTAATCGCCCGCGCGCAGCGTGGTGGCGGCGGGGAAAGTGAAATCGCTCGCGCCTTTCAAATGCCAGCCGCCGATCGCAACGGGCGCGGTGGTCGGGTTGTGCAGTTCGACGAATTCGTCGCGCGCATTGTCGGCGGCGGCGAGGTCGGGCGGGTGGTAGTGAATTTCGTTGATGATGACGGGCGTGACGACCGCGCTGCCGTTCGCCGCGCCCGGTGTGCGCGCGGTTTGCGGCCAGAACTCCGCTTTCCACGAGCCCGCGGGCGAGCCGGTGAGCACGCGCCCGAGCGAGACATTCGCCGCCGAGGAACCG
>JAYVRQ010000210.1:0-6638 GCA_043776145.1 Chthoniobacteraceae bacterium | reverse complement strand
ATGTCATCCTCAACACGCCCACTGGCTCGGGCAAATCGCTGGTCGCGGCGGCACTGCATTTCAAGTCGCTCGCGCAGGGACGGTGCTCGATTTACACCTGCCCGATCAAGGCGCTGGTGAATGAAAAGTGGCTCGCGCTGTGCCGTGAGTTCGGGCCAGAAAACGTCGGCTTGAGCACCGGCGATGCGTCGGTGAATCGCGATGCGCCGATCCTGTGCTGCACGGCGGAAGTGCTCGCCAACATCGCGCTGCGCGAGGGTGCGGAGGCGAAGGTTCACGATGTCATCATGGACGAATTTCACTACTACGCGGATCGCGAGCGCGGCGGGGCGTGGCAGGTGCCGCTGCTCACTTTGCCGCAGGCGCGCTTTCTCCTGATGTCCGCGACGCTCGGCGACACCGCGTTTTTCGAGGAGGAACTCACGCGCCTGAATGGCAGGCCGACGGTCACCGTGGCGTCGCGCGAGCGGCCGGTGCCGCTGGAGTTTTCCTACGCGGAAACGCCGCTCTCGCAGACGGTCGCGAGCCTCGTCGCGGAGGGGAAGTGTCCGGTCTATGTGGTCCACTTCACGCAACTCGACGCCGCCCAAAGCGCGCAGGATTTCACGAGCCTGAACGTCTGCACGCGCGAGGAAAAAGCCACGCTCGCGAATGCGCTGGAGGGTTTCAAATTCAGCAGTCCGTACGGGCCGGAGATCAAGAAGTGGCTAAGGCATGGCATCGGTCTGCATCACGCCGGACTGCTGCCAAAATATCGCGTGCTCATCGAGCAACTCGCGCAGCGCGGCCTGCTCAAAATCATCTGCGGCACGGATACTCTGGGCGTCGGGATCAATGTGCCGATTCGCACGGTGCTCTTCACGCGGCTCTGCAAATACGATGGGCAAAAGACCGCGATCCTGAGCGCGCGCGACTTTCACCAAATCGGCGGACGCGCCGGGCGCAAGGGCTTCGACGATTGCGGATGGGTGGTCGCGCAGGCACCGGAGCATTTCATCGAGAATCTTCAGTTGGAGCAGAAGGCGAAGAAGTTCGTGAAGCGGAAGCCGCCGGAGAAGAACTTCGTGAACTGGGACAAGCAGACTTTCGCGCGTCTCATCAGCGCGCCGCCGGAGCGTCTAACTAGTCAATTCCAAATCACGCATGGGATGCTGCTGAATGTGCTGAGCCGAAAGGGCGATGGCTGCGCGGCGATGCGCGACATCATCGCGCGATGCCACGAGACGCCGAAGGCAAAGAAGGCATTGGTTAGGCGGGGCTGGCAGTTGTTCCGCGCGCTGGTCGAGCGAAAGATCGTCGAGTTCATCCCGCAGACCGCGGACGGTGCGAAGCTCCGCGTGAACGTCGCCTTGCAAGACGATTTTTCGATGAACCAGACGCTTTCGCTCTACGTCCACGACACCCTTCCACTCATGGACCCGAACGCGCCGGACTATGCGCTGGTTGCGCTGACGCTGGTGGAGTCGATCCTCGAAGACCCCGGTGCCATCCTTCGCAAGCAACTCGACCGAGTGAAAGATCAGGCGATGGCTGAGATGAAGATGCAAGGCATGGAATACAACGAGCGGATGGAGGAATTGGAGAAGCTCGAATACCCCAAGCCCAATCGGGACTTCATCTATTCCACTTTCAATGCCTTCGCCGACCGGCATCCGTGGGTGGGCACGGAAAACATCCGCCCCAAATCCATCGCGCGGGAAATGTTCGAGGAGTTCCGTTCCTTCGCCGACTACATCAAAGGCTACGAACTCCAGCGTGCCGAAGGCTTGCTGCTGCGGCACCTTTCCAGCGTGCAAAAGGTGCTCGCGCAAACCGTCCCGGACGACACGAAGAACGACACCCTTCGCGAGATGGAACTCTACCTCAGCGCGATGATCCGCCAGGTCGATAGCAGCCTGCTCGATGAATGGGAAAAAATGCGCGACCCAAACTACCAGCCGCTCGCCGATCAAGCCGAAGTGCGCCCGCCCGGCGCCGAGGAAGCCGCCCGCGACATCACTCGCGACCCAAAGACTTTCACCGCCGCCATCCGCACCCGCATCTTCACCTTCCTCCGCGCCATCACGATCGAAGACTACGAAGCCGCGCTCACCACCCTCGCCCCATCCGACATCTGGACCGCCGACCTCCTGCGCCAGGCCCATGCCAGCTATCTAACTACCCACACCCGCCTCCGCCTCGACCCGGAAGCGCGGAACCTGCGCCACACTTACATCACTCCCTCCGAAGACCGCACGCGCTGGCAGGTGCAGCAGATGTTAGTCGATCCCGAAGAAGCCAACGACTGGGTGGCAGAGTTCGAGATCGACCTCGGAGTGTCACGCGAAGCAGGCCAGCCTGTGCTGGGTCTGCGGCGACTGGCTTCGCTCGCATGAAAGGCGCGCGGCGCAGGATTCCCGATCTCTTTACGCGCGCATCCCATCGCGGAAGGGATCGCGTTCGTCCAAAATCAACGTCGCCTCCGCGGTAATGAAGGCGGTGCCGGTAATCGTCGGCACGATGCGGCCCGCCGCGCGATCTTCCCAGCGGAAGGTGCCGCGAAATTCGCTGCCGATGACGCTCTCCTGCACCCACGTTTCGCCCTCAGCGAGCTTTCCGTCGGCGGCGAGGCAGGCGAGCTTCGCACTCGTGCCCGTGCCGCAGGGCGAGCGGTCGTAGGCACCACCGGGACAGAGCACGAAATTACGCGCGCCCGCGCCGGGATTTGCCGCCGGGCCGGTCAGTTCGATGTGGTCGATCTCGGGGAAACCCTGCGCGTTCACCGCCCGCCGGATGCGCGATGCGATGTCTGTCAGCTCCGCGACATTCGCAATCCGCAGCTCCGGCGATCCGTGCTCGGTGAGGAAGAACCAGTTCCCCCCCCACGCCACATCGCCCTTCACCACGCCCAATCCCGGCACTTCCACATGCACCGCTTTCTCGCGGCGATAACTCGCGACGTTCTCCAGCGACACTCGCCCATCGTCGTGCAGCGTGGCGGACACGGTGCCCACGCATGTCTCGATCCGATGCACGCCCGCGCCGATGCGGCCAAGATGTGCGAGCGTCGCGATGACGCCGATCGTGCCGTGCCCGCACATTTGCAGGCAGCCGGTGTTGTTGTAAAAAATCACGCCCGCCGCGCACGCGAGATCGATGGGCGCGACGAGCAGCGCGCCGACGAGCACATCCGACCCGCGCGGTTCATTCACCACCGCCGAGCGAAAGCGGTCGTGCCTTTCGCAAAACACGCACAGCCGGTCCGCAATGCTGCCGCCGCCAAGATCCGGCGCACCGCCGATGACGACGCGGGTCGGTTCGCCGCCGGTGTGGGAGTCGATGATTGAAACGCGCTGCAATTTCATGCGCGCCGAGTCTTGCGCCGACGGGCGCGAGGTCAAGTTGCGATCGAAGGTTGCTTGTCCGATCCCCTGCCCTAGTCTGCGCGTCACTTCCATGTCCTATAAAGCCCCACCGAAAATCCCAACCTTCACCGTCGGCCCTCATGCCTTCCGGCAAATCGCCACGGCGGCAGTCTGCATCGCAGCGGTGCTCTTTGCCTGGACTTCCTTCTACACCGTTCCCGCCGAATCGCAGGGCGTCGTGCTGCGCTTTGGCAAGCTCCTGAAAACCGTCGAGCCCGGACTGCACTTCAAGGTTCCTCTCGGCATCGACACGAAGACGATTCTCCCGACGCGGCGGCAGTTGAAGCTCGAGTTCGGATTTTACACACCGGGTTATACCAATCCCGATCAGGTGGCCGCGGATGGCGAGGAGCAAAAATCCATGGTCACTGGCGATCTGAATTCCGCCCTCGTCGAATGGGTCGTGCAATACCGGATTTCCGATCCGACGGAGTATCTCTTCGAGGTCCGCGAGCCCGGCCTCACGCTGCGCGATCTTTCCGAGGCAGCCATGCGCGAAGTCATCGGCGACCGCACGGTGGATGAAGTCATCACCATCGGACGCCAGGATATTGAGACTACCGCACTGAGCCGGATGCAGGATTTGGTAAAGCTCTACCGCCTCGGCATTCGCGTAGATCAGGTGCAGTTGAAAAACGTGAACCCACCGCGGCAGGTCGAGTCTTCCTTTAACGAAGTGAACAAGGCCCAGCAGGATCGCGAGAACATGATTAACATCGCGAACGGTGACTATAACAAGGTGGTGCCCAAGGCGAAAGGTGAGGCCGAGCAGACGATCGGCGCAGCGGAAGGCTACCGCTTCAAGCGGGTGAACGAGGCGGAGGGCGATGCCGCGTCCTTTACCTCGGTGCTGGAGCAATATGTGAAGGCTCCCGACATTACCCGAACGCGCATCTATTTTGAAACAATGGCGGAAGTCGTGCCGCAGATGGGTCAGAAGATCATCGTCGATGAATCCCTGCGGCAATTGCTACCCATCCTGCCCTTGTCCACGAAGCCTGTGGAGGTGACACGATGAACCGGGGTTGTCTATCCTTCACCATCGCGGGGCTCGCGGTGTTGCTGCTGCTCATTGGGTCGGGCGCATTCTATACCGTGGATCAGACCGAGCAGGTCATCATCACGCAGTTTGGCAAGCCGGTGGGTCAGCCGATCGTCGAACCGGGGCTGCATTTCAAGATGCCTTTCGTGCAAACAGTAAAGCGTCTCGACAAACGCTTTCTCCAATGGGATGGCGCGCCGGTCGGCATCCCGACCAAAGACAAGACTTACATCCACGTCGATACCTTCGCGCGGTGGCGGATCAAGGATCCGCTCCAGTTCTTCCTGCGCCTGCGCGATGAAGCCAGCGCGCAGTCCCGGCTGGAGGACATCCTAGGCAGCGAGACGCGGAATGCCATCGCCAAGCACGACCTCATCGAGATCGTCCGCACGGACAAAGCCCGTGAGCCTTTGCGGGATGACAGCCTGAAGAGCGGACCCACGGGCAATGGGTCGCTCGGCACGATGCCACCGATTAAGTTCGGCAGGGTAGTGATCGAGCAGGACATCAAGAAGGCTGGAGAACTCAAGCTGGCGGAGTTTGGCATCGAACTGCTCGATTTGCGGATCAAGCGGGTGAACTACAATCCCGACGTGCTCTCCCGCATCTATCAGCGCATGATTAGTGAGCGGCTCCAGATTGCGCAGCGTTTCCGCTCGGAGGGTGAAGGCGAAGCTGCGAGCATCGCCGGACGCCGCGAGCGCGATCTGAACGAAATCCAATCCAAAGCTTATCTCGAAGTGCAGCGCATCCGCGGCGAGGCCGATGCCAAAGCGAGCGAGATTTACGCGAAAGCCTATTCGCAGAGTCCGAAGGCCGCCGAGTTCTACACCTTTCTGAAAAGCATGGAAACCTATCGCACGATTTTTGCCAAAGACTCGACGGTGGTGCTTTCGACAGACAGCGATCTCCTCAAGCTCCTCAAGCACATCAACCCGCAAAAGCAGGTGGTGCCGCCCACCGATCCTGGCGCAGCGGAGCTACACCCATAGCCAAAGTAGTCCGCGACTAAAGGGCACACCCGAAAACTCGGGACGGTGCGGCGCACAAGCGCCTGGGACTGCTCCGGCTTGCCGGAGCTTTGCGGCGGCGGCGGCTTGCCGCCCGTGGCGCGGAACCGGGGGGCGCTCACTGCCCGCGCGCATCTCTCCGCGCCCGGCGAGCAGCAAGCTGCCCTCTCGAAAGCTCCGGCAAGCCGGAGCAGTCCCAGGCGCTTGTGCGCCGCACCGTCCCGAGTTTTCGGGCGTGCCCTACTTTACGGCCCAAACCGCACGCGGTAGAAACTGCGTCCGCCGATCGGCGCGGGATCGCTAAATGTCGAGGTCGCGCCCGTTGCGTTGACAGTGCCGATGGGGAGCCAGTTTGGCGGCGCGAGGGCGGACGTACGCTCGATGGTGAAGGTGAGGCCAGGGGCGCTCGGCCATGACAGCATGAGGGCGTTGCTCAATGTCGCGCGGAAGGCTTGCGCGGGGTTGCGGGGGTCGAGGCCGAGGCGGAATTCGGCGAGGTTGCTGGTGCCGTCGGCATCGGCGTCTTGAGTGGCGTCGGCGGCGTTCCAGTATTGGAAACCGTGCGCGATTTCGTAGGCGTCGGGGATGCCGTCGCCGTCGGTGTCAGGGTTGGGCGCGGTGGTGGGGCGCTCGGCGGTGAGTTCGAGGTTGAAGCTGATGTCGCTGCTGTCGGCGGCGATTTGGTGGATCTCGACGGCGAGCACGTTCACGCCTTCGATGAGATTCGCGGCGTTGAGGGCTTTGGTGATTTGCACGGACTCCGCCGCGCCGCTGATCGCGGTGAGCGCGCCGGTGTTGGGGCCGGCTCCGGCGGCGAGGTTGTCGCGCCAAATTTCGATGCCGTTGAGATACACGGCGACACCGTCGTCGCGAATCATGCGGCCCGCGAGCGCGGTGACTTGCGCGGCGTTCGTGATCGTGAAGGTGCGGCGAAGCCACGTTGTGATGTAGCGGTTCGTTTCGCCGGTGGTGTAGCCGGGTGTGGGGTTGTCTTCGACGACGGTGGTTTCGTCGCTGTCGCCGTAGCCGAGTTCCGCCGCGCCGGTTTTCCACGCGCTGTCGTTGAAGGAAAGTTGCGTCCATGTCGCGGGCGGCGCGGTGCCGGTGTCGAGGTAGCGCCACGTCGCGCCCCACGGGCTGACGACGAAGGGCACGCTGCCGAGTCCGGTGATGAGCACGGGG
>JAYVRQ010000209.1:0-6639 GCA_043776145.1 Chthoniobacteraceae bacterium | reverse complement strand
CGCCGCCGGCGAGATGCACAGCAGCAGCAGCAGCGATTCTCCGCGGAATTGAGCGTTCAGGAAGCCGTCGTAGGGGAAGTCATCGGGCATGGATGTTTTGGGTTTCATCACCGGGCGGAGCGTGGCAGGGAGGTCGGGCATTGAAAAGGCGCGAGTTTTTCCGGGTGGCGGGCACGGTTTCCGCATCTCGGCGCTTCTGCCAGCGTGCGCGGCGATTCGTGCGGGCGGCATTTTTTCAACCGCAAAACTCATTTAGAAAGCACCCAGCACCATGCCTCGTCTCCACATTCCCGAATCCGATGAAGACCGCCGGGAGGTCTTTCACAAGACGACCCTCACCGGCCAGCAGGATGCGGCGGCGACTCCGCCGCGGGTGTATCTGAGCGCGGGCCGCCTGCAGGAGGTGATCGAATTTTACAACGATACGAGCGATCCGGTGACGGGCGATCTGATCACAGGCTTTAACAACCTCGTGAAACGCCTGACGGCGAAGCGGGCGGCGCGCTCGATCGAGATCGGGCAGTCGGATGTGGCGGAGGGAGTGCTGGAGACTTATATCCGCGATTTTTGGGATGGAGTGAAGCGGCGCACTTTCCGGCTGAAGCATCCGGTGTCGGTGCTGGCGTTCTTCGATCTGCCGCAGGATGGCGCGGTGCCGGCGCTGAGCAGTCGCGCGGACCGGCGCATCTGGGCGCGTAAGATCGTCGAGGGCGAAACGGCGATGGTGGCGGCAGGGTTCCCGGCGATGAGTAATCCGACGGTGAACGAGGTGCAGCAGAAGCTGTCCGCGGCGGAGACAGAGGAGATGCAAATCACGCCGGTGGATCGCGAGGTGAATGAGGCGCTGGAGGCGGTGCGGGCGAAGCGTCCGCGCGCGAATGAGCTGATCGACGATCTCATCGAGGATCTGCGCTACCATACGCGCAAGCTGCCGCCGGGCACGGCGCGCGACATCATGCGCAGCTATGGCTTGCAGTTTGAATTTTTGGAAGGCGAGGCGCCGGATCCGGTGACACCTCCGCCGCCCACACCACCGACGCCGTAGAGAGGGCGCGCGCGTCCGCGGGTGGCGACGGATCGCGGCTTGTCATCTCAAAGTGCGCCCTTACGCTCGGGGTCATTCCCGTCCGCCATGAATCTCGACGATGTGATGACTGAACTTGCCGCGAAGGCGACGCCTTCCACGAAGAAAACCCATCTGCGTCACGGCGCGGTGGAGCCAATTTTCGGGGTGCGCATCGGCGACCTGAAGCCGCTGCAAAAGAAACTCAAGGGCCGGCAGGACATCGCGCTGGAGCTTTTCGCGACGAAGAATTCCGACGCGATGTATCTCGCCGGGCTCATCGCGGACGGCGCGAAGATGACGCGCCAGCAACTCGACGCGTGGGCCGCAGGAGCGACTTGGCACATGATCGCCGGATGCACCGTGCCGTGGGTCGCCGCCGAGCATCCGCAGGCAGTCGAGATTGCGCGGGAGTGGATGGATTCCCCGCGCGAACTCACCGCCACGGCAGGTTGGGCCACGCTCGCGTCCGTGGTCTCGACGGTCGCGGATGAAAATCTTCCGGTGCAGGACATCGGCGCGCTGCTGGATCGCGTCGCGAAGACGATCCACTCCGCGCCGAACCGCGTGCGCTACGTGATGAACAGCTTCATCATCTGCTGCGGCACCTATGTTGCGCCGCTCGGCGAAAAAGCCATCGCCACCGCGCGCAAGATCGACCGCGTGGAAGTGGACATGGGCGACACTGCCTGCCAGGTACCCGACGCGGAAAGCTACATTCTCAAAAGCCGCCGGGGCGCACCCGTCGCACCGAAGCGCAAGAACACGCGCTGTTGAGCGGGAGCGCGCATGTCATCGCGCTCGCCATTCCCGCGCGGATCATGCACAACTCATTTCCATGAAACACCCCGCCGTCCTCGCCGCTCTCTGCCTTTCTCTGACACCAAACCTGCACGCGCAGGACACGCCGCCGAAACCCGCCGCGCGTCCGGCACCGCTCGTCTCGCCGGAGCTTTTGCCGGATGGTGCCGTGACGTTTCGCTTCAAGGCTCCGAAGGCTGCGGAGGTGAAAGTCTCGGGGCAATTTGGGGCGGACGCGGCTTTGACGAAGGACGAAAACGGGGTGTGGTCCGTCACAATTCCGAACGTCCCGGCGGGCGTGCATGAGTATCATTTTTCCGTGGATGGGCTGAACGTCATCGACCCGCAAAATTCCGCGCTCAAGCCGCAGCGGTGGCCCGGCTCCAGCATCCTGCACATCCCCGCGAATCCGCCCGCGCCGTGGGACTGGCAGGACATCCCGCATGGCGTCATCCACGTTCACAGCTACGCATCGAAGGCGCTCGGACACATGCGCCGCATCCTCGTCTATACACCGCCGGGCAGCGGGGCCGAGCCGCTCCCCGTGCTCTATCTCGCGCACGGCTACAGCGACGACGAGCGGACTTGGAGCGTGCATGGGAAAGCGCCGTGGATCATGGACTCGCTCATCGCCGCGAAAAAGGCGGTGCCGATGATCGTCGTGATGCCCGACGCGCACGCGATCGCGCCGGGAGCCGCAGGCTTTGAAGACTACGGCCCCGCGAACACCGACGCGCTCTGCCGCGAACTCGTGCAGGACATTCTCCCGCTCGTCGAGAGCAGCTACAAAGTGAACGCGAAGCCGGAGGCGCGCGCCTTCGCCGGGCTCTCGATGGGCGGTCATCACGCGCTCACCGTGGCGCTGAATCATCACGATAAATTCGGCTGGATCGGCGCGTTCAGTTCCGCGCCGCCGCCCGTGGCGACTGTCGCCGCCGGGCTCGACAATGCCGACGCCACGAATCGTGACCTGCGCCTGTTCTGGATCGCCTGCGGGAAGAAAGATTTCCTTTTCAAAAAGAACAACGAGTTCACCGCGCTGCTGAAAGAAAAGGGCATCCACTATGAATTCGCCGAGACGGAAGGCGACCACTCGTGGCCCGTCTGGCGGCGTTATCTCACGGACTTTGCGCCGCGGCTTTTCCGCTGAACGTCCCGAAGGGACAACAGACATTAGCCGGGGGTGAAGCGAGCCACGAGCGGAACCCCCGGATTTTCACGAAAACAGGAATGCGCCCCGAAGGCGGCGCGAGAATCACTCGCACGTTTCCCGCGCCACCTTCGGGGCGCACCGCAGATATTGCGGAGATACCGGGGGTTCCGCTGCGTCACCCCCGGCTAATTTCTGATGTCCCTCCGGGACGCGAAACAAATTCCACAGCCTCACTTTTCATCACACCGAGCAGCCCGGAATCGGCCCGCAATTTCCGTTTGTCTTTCCAGCGACCGTCCGTAATGTCGCGCCCCGCTTTTTCCCGAAATGTTCCGCTCCTCGCCCGAGTTAAAAATTTTCACCGGCTCCGCACATCGCGAGCTGGCGCAGCGGATTTGTACCTTCATCGGAGTGCCGCTTGGGGATGCCACGGTCACGTCTTTCCCGGATGGCGAGACGTTTGTGAAGATCAACGAGAACATCCGCGGGCGGGATGTCTTTTTCGTCCAGCCGACGTGTCCGCCGACAAATCAGAACTTGATGGAACTGCTCATCATGGTCGATGCGGCGCGACGGGCGAGCGCGGCGCGGATCACGGCGGTGCTGCCGTTTTTCGGATATGCGCGGCAGGATCGGAAGGATCAGCCGCGCGTGCCGATCACGGCGAAACTAGTCGCGAATCTGCTCGCGGCGGCGGGCGTGGATCGCGTGCTGACGATGGATTTGCACGCGCAGCAGGTCGCGGGATTTTTCGACATTCCGGTGGATCATCTTTTCGCCGCGCCGGTGCTGATTCGTTATTTGCGGAGCAAGGAGTTGTCGAATTCGATCGTGGTTTCGCCGGATGTGGGCGGCTTGAAAATGGCGTCGGCCTATGCGCAGGCGCTCGGGACTGGATTGGCGATCGTGGCGAAACGGCGCGTGAGTCCGACGGAGACGGAGGCGCTGAACATCATCGGCGAGGTGGAGGGGAAGCAGGTCATCCTCGTGGACGACCTGACGGAAACCGCCGGCACGCTGACGAGCGCGGCGAAAATGCTCAAGGCGCACGGCGCGACGAGCGTGATCGCGGGGGTGTCGCACGCGGTGCTTTCCGACCTCGCCATCGAGCGGCTGCAAAAGTCGGAGATCACGGAATTGATTACGACGAACAGCGTCCCCGTGCGGGACGGCGACGGTTTTCCCATCACGACGCTGTGCATCGCGGAATTGCTTGGCGAAGGCATCAAGCGCATCCACGATGACGAATCGGTAAGTTCCCTTTTTGAAATCAACAAACACGAAAAAATATAGCCATGGCCAAACAACTGAAACTATCGGCGCAGACTCGCTCCCTCGCGGGACGGACTGCGGTTAAAAAAATCAAGGCGCAGGGACTCGTCCCGGCGTGCATCTACGGCGGACACGACAAGCCGCAGAATCTCACGCTGAACAAGCGCGAGATTTCCAACCTGCTCGCGCACGCCACGAGCGAGCACGTGCTCGTCGATCTCGAAATCGCCGACGGCTCCGCGAAGAGCAGCCGCCTCGCGCTGATTCAGGAAGTGCAGCATCACCCGCTCAAGCGCGACGTGCTGCATGTTGATTTCCACGCGGTGCGCGCGGATGAAAAACTGCACGCGGAAATCCCCGTCGAGCCGTTTGGCGAACCGGCGGGCGTGAAGAATTTCGGCGGCATTTTGGAAATCAATCTGCACTCGCTCGAAGTCGAGTGTCTGCCGAAGGATTTGCCGGAGCTGATCCGCATCGACGTGAGCGGTCTCAATGTCGGCGAGGCGATCCATGTGAAAGACATCGCGCTTCCTGCTGGCGTCAGCGTGCGCGCCGATGGCGATCTCACGGTCGTGCGTGTCGCGGCTCCGAAAGTGGAACTCGAACCTGTGGTCGCGGCGGCAGCGGCAGCGGGGCCGGAAGTCATCAAGGAGAAAAAGGAAGACCCTGCGGCTGCGAAACCGGCGGCGGGTGCGAAGCCTGCGGCTGAAAAGAAATAATCCCGCTCGAACCGGGACGCTCGATGAATGTCTTCGCCGCCTGCATTTCCGTGCTTCCGCCTCCTCGTGGGGCTGGGAAATCCGGGACGCGACTACGCGGGGACGCGGCATAACGTGGGCTTTATGATCGCCGACCGCATCGCCGCGAAAAGCCGCGCCGAATTCCGCACCGAAAAAAGCTGGAAGGCCGCCGTCGCGAAGACCGGCGACCTGCTGCTTTGCAAGCCGCTGACTTACATGAATCTCAGCGGCCAGTCCGTGCGGGCAGTGAGCGAATTCTATAAGATCGCTCCGTCGGAAATGCTCGTGGTGCTCGATGACACGGCGCTGCCTCTGGGGCGGCTGCGGCTCCGTCCGGATGGCTCCGCCGGTGGTCACAACGGCCTCAAATCCATCATCGAACATCTCGGCACTCCCGCCTTCCCAAGGCTCCGCGTCGGCATCGGCGCGGCGGAACCGGGCGGCGCGATCGGGCATGTGCTCGGGCGTTTTTCCCCGGACGAAAAACCCGTGATCGAGGAAAGTCTCGACCGCGCGGAGGCGGCGATCGCCTTTGCCCAGGAACGCGGATTTGCAGCCGCGATGAATGCTTTCAACTAACCACTAACTACCTACTAACAATCAAATGAAAAACCGTTACGAAGGACTTCTAGTCCTCAACATCAAAGGCAACGAAGACGGCGCGAAAGAAGTGATCGAGCGTCTCGAAGGTGAGTTCAAAAAAGAGAAGGCCGACATCGAGCAGGTGCAGCGGCTCGACCGCCGCCAGTTCAGCTACGTGTCCGGCCCGCTCGACAGCGGCTACTTCGTGAACTTCATCTTCCACGCTGAACCCGCCGCGCTGAACAAGCTCAAGGCGAAGTTTGAACTGGACGAGCAGGTCTATCGCCAGAACTACCTGAAGCTCGGCGCGAAGAAGGCCGAGAAGGCTGAGAGGGTCGCGTAACCCGCGCCGCATTTTCACCCTAACCCGCGACCGCCATGCCGAATCTGAACAAGGTCATGTTGATGGGGAACCTGACGAGGGATCCCGAAATCAAGTACACTCCCAAGGGCACCGCGATTGCCAGTTTTGGCCTGGCGGTCAACCGCAACTACACCACTGAGGGCGGTGAAAAGCGTGAGGAAGTGACCTTCATTGACATCGACGCCTTTGGCCGGACGGCGGAAATCATCGGCGAGTATTTTAAGAAGGGCCGTCCGATTTATGTCGAGGGGCGCTTGAAGCTCGATACGTGGGACGACAAGCAGACCGGCCTGAAAAAGAGCAAGCTCCGGGTGGTTGCCGACAGCTTCGAGTTCCTCGGTTCGCGTGAAGGTGGCGGAGGAGCCGCAAGTGGTGGCGGAGGCGGTAGCGGCGGCGAGCACGGCGAAGGCCGTACTGAAAGCCGCCCTGCGGCGACGAGCAGCTTCAAAAAGCCCGCATCTCCCCCGCCCCGCCCGCCCGCCGATCCAGACCTGGATGCGGAGCCGGACGACATTCCGTTCTGACACGCGCTGAGCCGTGAAGGGACGCGCGGCAGGGTATTCCGGGGAGCGCGCGCGTCTCGCGTGCTGGTTTCGGCGTCCCGCCGAAACGAACTTCCCCGCCGCGCCGCTACTGAAAGCGTGAACGCATTCCGGGAAGACGC
>JAYVRQ010000208.1:0-25639 GCA_043776145.1 Chthoniobacteraceae bacterium | reverse complement strand
TTTTCCACGACCCAGGGCGTCGCCCTGGGCTGGCATGTTTGCGGGCCTTTGGCCCTCAGCGCATGTCCACCTCAAAAGTGCATGACAGGCTCTAGTGCGAGCAGGCCGAGCGTGAATACGACGATATCGTCCATGGTACGGACACCGACCTCTCGTAGATCATTCAGATTGTCTCTTCGGAAATGCACATAATTCTCGAACGATAATAAATATATCTAAAGTTATTTCTTGCATGCACATGACCGAACTGCAATAAACGAAAAAATACTACGGAGATTGCCGTCAGCATTTGTAAAACCTGAAACCCAAAACCAACAACACACCCAATGAAAATTACAAATTTCATTTCGCTTCCCTGCTTTTTCATAGCAGTCTGCCACACGGCATCCGCTGACATCATTGCGTATGACTCAGTCAATACGACGGGGAACCAGGGCTGGGGCGGTGCGCTGGGGATGGACTTCTCGGTGAACGCCGGAATGACGATCCGAGTCACCGAGCTCGGTGCCTTTGACAGCGACCAGGACGGCTTCAATAGCCCCATCCAGATAGGCATCTTTGATCGCAACACTAGTTTGCTCGTCGGCGTCTCGGCTACACTCAGCGGCACTTCGCAGCCCTTGGTCGGCAATAGCCGCTTCTTCGACATCGCGGATTTCATCTTGGGCGCTGGTGACTACTCGATCGTTGCGGTCGGGTTCAACGCCCTCGACTTGAATTCCAACATAGATTTTGGCGGCGTGGGGCCAACCAAGAACGACGGTGGTGCTCTCACCTTCACGGGAACCGCACGTTACGATTTCTCGCCGACCCTACTATTGCCAAGCAGCATTGATATCGGTCCTTCTAACCGCTACGACGCTGGCACTTTCGAGTTCGTCGCAATCCCGGTTCCCGAAATTGGACCGGTGCCGGAACCTTCGACTTTTGCATTTGGCGCATTCACCATCCTCGCTGCCGCTTTTCGCCGCAGGCGCAGTGCGGCACCCGTATCGAAAAACGGCTAAGTAAATCCGTAGTGAGCGTAAAAGGCGGCGAAGAACTAAAGACCTAGAACGTGTCATGCACTTTTGAAGTGCCCATGCGGTGAGGGCCAAAGGCCCGCAAACATGCCAAAATAGTGCAACGCCCTGAGTCGTGGAAGACAAAAAGATGAAAGCCCTGAAAGGACGGCCCAATCTTGTCGCGCTCCTTCAGGGCCTTGTCCTTTCTCGTTCCAAACCCGGCGCGTTGCCCTGGGCTGGCTTGGTTCGCACCGCTGGTGCTTCATAGGCTTCACTCACACGATTTCCCCAGCCATCAATGGCCGGGCTATTCTCACAAAATATATTCGCGGGGCTGTGGCACGACGTTAGCTATGCACGTTGCAACGTTCCCTCGCGCTTTCCGCAACTGGATGATTCGGGAGAGCGCGCAGCCTTGCAAACTAACAAAACTCCCCAACAACCAGAGGGAGCCCGCAGAGCTGCATAGCCTAAACTGAAACGACAACTCCTAAGAGAACAACCATTATGGGAAATTACAACCTGCCTACTAACTCAGGCCAGCTCATCGGGCTGGGAAACAAGATGGCCGTGGGAATGACGCAGTTCAGCACGGTGCTGAAGCTCACATTGATCACGACGGCTCAGATGCAGGCGAACCTGACGGCATTTGCCAGTCAGGATGCGGCATTCAACACGGCGCGCAGTGCGCAGCAGACGGCTTCGGATGCCTATCAGCCCACACTGGCGGCGGTATATGACTGGCTGCTCGGTGTATCGAATACGCTGGCGACGCGCTTCGGCACGCGCTGGAGCCGGGAATGGGCGCAGGCGGGGTTCACGAATAACACGACGGCAATCCCGACGAAGATCGAGGATCGCCTGAGCCTCGTGCTCGCACTGGCGGAATTTTTCACAAAGAACCCGAGCTATGAAGTGCCCTCGATGAATCAAACCACGGCATATGGCACGACGCTGCGGACAACGGCGCTAACTGCACAGGCCGCGGTGACTGCGGCGGCAGTGAACATCAATAACATCAGCGCGACGTGGCAGACGGCCTACAACACGCTGGTAAAGGGGATGCGCGCGCTGCTGGATAATCTGCGTAATGTGCTGGCGGCGGATGATCCGCGCTGGCTGGCCTTCAGCCTGCAAATGCCGGCGACGCCGACGACGCCCGGCCAGCCGGTGAATGTGACGGCGCACATGGATGATACTGGCGCAATCGTAGTGCAGTGCGATGCGGTGCCGCTGGCGACGCGCTACCGGTGGCGGACGCTACTGGTGGGGCTCCAGCAGGATTATGCACTCGCGGCGAGCACGACGGGGCCGATCGGTGCGATCGAAGGCGTGCCGCCGGGACAGACGGCGCAGATCATCGTGCAGGCGGTGAATGGCAGTTTGCAAGGCGTGGCGAGTGAGCCGATTCAGTTCTCCATGCCGCTCACGGCGATCAAAGGCGCCGAGACGAAGCACGCAGGAACGGAGGCGCACACTGCGGTGCAGAGTCATGCCAATCGAAATGGAAATGGCCACCGGAATGGGAACGGGAACGGCAGCAGCCTGCACGAGCGAGCGGCTTAGGTTTTTGGGTTAAGTTTGTTTCGATATGAGTGAGCGGCGGGGGTGCGATGCGCCTCCGCCGCTTTATTTTTCACAGGAGCCACGGCGACGGGTTGAAGATGCGCCGCATGTGGATTTCCACTTGCCACCCGCGCTCAGGTGAGCATAGTCGCGTCCGCTTTGCGCTTGAAACTGGAAGGGTGGCTGAGTGGTCTAAGGCACTCGACTCGAAATCGGAAAACGGCCTTTTGCACAGGTTTGCACCAATTTGCATTTCGCCCGCAAACCCTCATGAACACTTGGTTCCAAGCCGATTCGGCTTTGCAGCACTTTGCTCCAATTTGCCTCAAAAATAGTGCTGACCGTATAAACTGACCGTATAAAATTCTGCGTGTTCGCGGCACTCGACAACTGACAGAGTATCGCATTCGGGGGGCGCTGTGTTTTCAAATAGTCGTGTCTTTCTCCAGTCAGAAACCAATCGCATCGCATCATCGGGCGAGTCAAGTCGGCGGAGTTGCAAGCTGTGCGTAGAGGATCCTGAGTTTCTCCGCATCGTTCTCAAACCACGCGCGCACCCAACCTGCGTAAGCTTTCGCCGCGGATTTTTCCGGAAGTTCGTCGCGGCAAACTTGCGCGCAGACATGTGCCGCCATCATCCCCGACATTAGCGCCCGCAACACTCCGTGGGATGAAGCCGGATCGAGCACCAGCGCCGCGTCGCCGACGAGGAACCAGCCCGGCCCGGCTGCGTGGCTCGCCAGCCGCCAAGTCACATCCGCAGAGGCCCCCCCTACCGCCAGACGCCGCGCATCCGGCAGGCAGGTCAGCCAGGACGGCATTCCGGTGCGCCGACCACCAAGTGATAACTGCGTCCACGCCACCACTCGCGGCAAGACTTGCGCCATCCACATCCAGCCCGCAGCAGTCGATCGCAGTTCCGGCACGAACCACTCCGCCGCCTGCTTGGTCTCGATGTAGCCATAGCTGGCGAAGAGCTGCGGACTTCGCCGCTCTACCGGCCATTTCAGCTTTCGCGCCAGCCAGCCCCTGCCGCCCGTTGCATCCACCACATATCGAGCCCGGACCTCCCCACGATCCGTTACGACACCGAGCACCCGCCCATCCTGCACCACCGGCGACACCGCCGAACACGGTTGCCACACTTCCACTCCCACCGCAGCCGCGCGCCGGAGCAGGATCGCGTCAAGTACCGGACGCCACGCTTGAAATCCGAGCCACGGCTCATCCTCCGTCCCTCCGAATCCCGAAAACTTCGAATCTCCCACCCAGGCTACCCGCTGCCCCGGATGCCGGAGGAACCCAGCGTTCTCGATCTCCTCCCACACGCCAAGTTGTCGGAACAGCGGCTCGGCTCCCGGCGGCAGCGTCTCCCCGGGCCGATGCCGCGGAAAGGTCAGCCGTTCGATGAGCAGGACTCGCAACCCCGCATGCGCCGCGGAGATCGCGGCCGCACAGCCGCCGGGGCCACCGCCAATGATGGCAAGATCGGTGTTCAGATGCTCGTGTTCCGATGCATCATGGCTTAAACACAAATCCCGCCCCGCCATTCTTGTAGGCAACGCCGTTGGTTCCTACTTGACAGATGTGCTTCTTCTTCACTTTCTGACGCACCCGGCTGATTTCCGTGGTCGAAGCCGGAGTGCCCGAGAGCTCCGCGAATTCGAGCAGGAAGCCCCCGCCCGCAAGCTGAGATACGCCGCGACCCGATGTTGCCCAGTCTGCGATTTGGCGAAAGACGACCAAGCTGACCCCAGTGTTGGCTCCCAACTGGAGAAGATCCTCGCTGACTTTGAGTGCCTGATGGCGTGCCAGAAGATCTTCGCTCTGAACTTCGGCGGTCAACGAAACGCGGATCAGTCCCGTCAGGGCATGAGTCACGTAGTCGGAGCGTTCAATGGTGACGAAGTTCACATGCGTATTCGCGCCCACCTTTTCGAAGAACGGCCCGAATTCGCCATCCCAGCCACGAAATGAGGCCAGTTCGCCGGACTTTACCCGTTCATGTTTCGGGTGAAAGCCCAGCTCTTCATCGAGCATCGGGAGTTGATTGCCCAAATTCACGTCCCGATCCGGCTCGTTGCCAAACGTCCGGCCATTGTCGGGAGCCACCGCCGGCCAAAACGAGGCCAGGGCCGCACATAGCTTGGCATCCTCAGGAAATGGGGAGCCAAGGCCGGAACTGGTTAGGAACGGCCCCACATTGTCGCGGCTGCGGGAGGTATCCCAGCCGGGGGCAAAAATATCCGAGGCAGCGTCTGGCAAAAAACCTATGGCGCGGTTCGGATGGCCAATGAGGGTCGCTTCCGGGCCTAACGCGAAGGCTCCGACGACCGCAGTGACCGTTTTATCGCTTCGATCAAAAGCAAACGATGCAGGCTGGCTGGGACGCGGAAGCGATGGATTGGCAGGCAACCGTCCTCTGGAGAGTGGTCTTACATTGAAGATTGTGGAATCCGTTGCCACTTCAATCTGGTCCGCCAGTGGGAAGAAATCCGGCGCAGTAATCAGCGAAAAAGCCGGAAAGTTTGTGGGAGTCGTTGCCAGTCCAGTGACCACCGCCTCCACGCACCCGTCGCATGAATCATCGGTGAAGTGAGCGGCCGGATAACCGCCGTTCGCCATCGCCTTGGTGAAATCGGCCGCATTCAGTGTTTGGTTGAGGTCGATGGGCGTCTGCGTCACGGGACCCGCTGGATCGATTTGGTGCCGAATGCTGACATATTCGGGAGACAGCCGGTCACCACCAAAGCTGGGGATGGACAAGCTCGACTCGGTGATGCGAGTCGAGCTTCCCCTGACGGTGCGGGCCTTCGGCACGATGAAATGAACGACCTGATTCTTGTTCGCCACGCTATTCTTCTGCGAAACGGTGCGCACCAACGCTGCGCCGGGCGTTGGGACGACCAGCACGGAAGATCCGGCCGTTTTTAAGGAGGCCAGGTTGCCGCCGTTCTGCGAATCGCGCACATAGGGGGCCTTGGAGATGTCGAAGCCGGCAGGCACTGGCAGTCCGCCGTCCGCCTCCGCAAGGCGGTGGGTCTTTCTTAACTTCTCATTGCGATGGAACTCCAGAAACTGCACCGTCAGGTTTCGTCCCTTGAGGCAGTCCGTTCCGGGAAATAATTTATGGACAGGAAAGAGAAAATCATCGTCCGTCGGCCCCTTGTGTCCGCCTTGCACGGAACCGGCGGCACCTGGTTTGCTTTTGCGCGCCAGGAACACGCCATAGCGTGCCGGGAGCACGGAAACGGCGTCGCCGCCAGCTTGAGGAATAACCCAGAAACTGCGGCGCGCCGGGTCATAGTTCGGCACGGCCGTGCCGACCCTCGCCACCCCCGTCCGCGAGTAGGCGAAATCGGCGTGACGCAGATGGGGGGTGCGGCTGGCCTCCCGAAACTGATAGGCAAAAACCGCAACGACCGTGTTGCTGAGGTCGGTGCGGTCCGCCACGAGGCTGTAGATGAAATTCTCGACGGTATCGAGTTCATCGAGAGTCGGGTAGTCGGTCCGCTTGGGGGACGGTTGCCCCGTGTTGGTCGGGTGGACCTGCGGAGACGCCAAGGCGTGGTACAGAAGACTGCGGGACGGTAGGCCACCAGCGATGGCCTGTGTCCCAGCAGCATGAAAATCCTCGAAACCTCGTTTCGTTCTGTCGATCGAAGGAAGAGATGTTGTCAGGGCCGTCAGCAATTTCGCATTCGTGGTTTGTGAGATGTCGAGGGCGTTGCTGGTGACCGCTAACAATAGATCCCGCCAGCCGAGGGGCGCGAGGCGGTCGCAGATGGTTTTGACTTGGTCGATGAGGGGCATACAGGGTTTCCTTCGTTCGTGGTTGAAATGTCAATCGTGGGAGCGCTCACGACAGCGGATTAAGAGCGCAAAAGGCGCCCCACATGCCGCCGCCGATAAGTACCGCGTCGAACGCCCCCGACACTTGCGTAACGTCCCGACTTAGCACGTTGCCCGTCGCCTCATACCAAGTGTTGCAAGTGAACCGGGCTGCCGCATCCACCGAGGAGGTGGTTCGCTGAACTCCAATCTTGGTGAATGGATCTTCGCGCAGCAACGGCAGGTTGTTTGGATTAGCCATAACCTTTTCCTTTGGACCAAAATTGAGGGATTTCGATTTGATCGATGATCAAACGCTCCGCAGAAACATCAGGCTGGGGGCGAAGAAGTACTCGCCGCCTTTCATTTGGACGAAGCCGCTGAAGTCGAGGGCAGCGGTCCCGCCGGTGGCGTCGTCCCAGAACTTGGGATAAACTTGGCCCGCTGGTAGGTTAGGCCCTTGGCCGATGACGCCGTCTATGCCGGGAGCGGCAGGGGCATTGGGGAAGCCTCGGTTGTTGGCCCAAGTTTGCTGGGTGAAGACGAACTGCTTATCGAGTTTGGCATTATAGGCCATGAAAAGCAGGCCCACGCCTCCGGTCGGAAGCAGCGGAAGCACTTTTGCGGTGAATTCCGCCTCCGTCTCCACTTCAGGAAGGCCATCCGGGTGGATCGCCCGGCCGGTGTCTTCATAGGTGATGCCGCGACGGGCCATAATATGCAGCCGCTCGGCGGGTTCGGGCTCAAAGCCGCCGGAACCGCGGGGATTGGTTTTGCGAATGTGGGCATGAAAGGGGCACCGCGACGCGGCGGCATCGGCGGTGTAGTCGAAGTCGTTCACGGGCTTGTCTCCGCGGGCGGTTTCCGAGGTGGTGACGGGCGTGCCGTCTTCAAACCGCCCGACGACCAGCGCGCCGGCGCGTTCTCGATCTTCGCCGGTTAAACCGAGAACAGATGCGAGTTTTTGCTCCCGCGCTTTGAAGTCCGCCACGTGCTGTTCGAGCTTGCGGAAGATAAAGAAGCTGCCGAAGGCGTTGGCATCGGGGCTGAGCGGGTCGCGAACGAGGGCGGTATTGAGCGGAAAGGTAGGATCCCAATGGGCGATCCCAGCGTGGGCCTCTTTCTCGATGTCCTCGACTAGCATGAGCGGCTGGCTGCGGCCATCAATATATCCAAAGTGCTCGAGCCCCTCACCCGCCGCGTTGCGAATCGCCTTGCCGAGTTGGACGTGATGCACAGTCCCACCAGCGTTCTCCAATAGTTCACAAATCTCCTGCGCGGCCAGCGCTCCGCGACCGACGTTGTCGTCGCCAAGGAGGATCATCCCATCGAAGGTCTTGACAAAATCCGGTTGCCAGCTCGCGAGCGCCGGATCTGCTAAGGTGCTGAGACTTGCTGCATCCTTCATTCCAGGACCAAAGGCCGCATTTCCAGACGGTGGGTTAAAGGTCAGGCCGAGTGCCGCGTAGCCGGTGGCGCTGAGGAAGGCAGCGCAAAAGGTGCCGCCGTCGGTCTTGTCGGCCTTGAAGATCTCGTTGGTAAGCAGTTGCGTGTAGGCGTCCGTGACGTGGTAATTGCCGAGTTCGCGGAGAACGCGTTTCGAAGCCGCGATGGCGGCGGGGCTGCCGGTGCCGAGCTGAAAAAAGATATTCCAAGTGTGGTCGCGACCGTGACCTTTCAAGATGTTCCCTTGGAGGTTCTTGAGCATCTTCTGCTCGTCGGGTGTGGCAGTTTTCCAGCGAAGCGGGGCAGTGAGTATTACAGGCATGATAGTGGTTGGTTTTTGGTTGTGGATTGTTTCAGTTTTTGTTCGTTGAAGTTGAACGGATTAGTAAGAGGGATGCCGGTGCGTGGACTATTTGTCTTCGAGAAAGACGTGCATGCCTCATTCGGACCGACTTGGTTGAGATCTTCGTCGGCTCGAAGGCGAAACCATCACTTGAAGCGACTCCGATTTCGTGCGCGCCCCATACGCACTGAGCGGCTCATTCCGTTTTAGAACGGTTCCCGTCGCCGGATCTTCGTGATCGAGGGGCCGGAACCCGATCTTGGTGAGGCTGGTGTTCTGAACGTCAACCGTACCGGCAAAAGATGTTAATGGCGGAAGAGGCATTTTGACGAGGTGGCAGAAGAGCAGGCCGCAGGGGATTGCGGTATCGGGTGTCGGGCGGAATCGGGTTCAGGAAAACCCGGACGTGCAGCCCTAGTGCGGCGTCGGGTTTATGCCACATGTTTTGCTTGCTGCGGACCGGGCCATCCCCCACAACCGTGCCGGATACGGTAACGAAATCAACCCTATGAGGACCCCAAAAAAGGCGAATGTGCTGCTCGTGGATGCAGAGCCGGTGATGCGTTGCGGACTGCTGCATATAGTCAATTCGCACGCGGCGCTGCACGTCTGCGGAGAGGCGGAAACGCTGCCGGCAGCGCGCGCGGCCTGCGAACATTGGAAGCCAGATGTAGTGGTATTGGATGTAGCGATGGATGGGGGTGGGGGCTTTGCTCTGGTGAAGGAACTGCCCCGCTGGAATGCGTCATTGCGCACGGTGGCATTCACGAGCCTGGAGGATGCGGGCTCGGTGCAGCGGGCGCTGCGCGCGGGGGTGTGCGGGTATGTTACGAAGAAAGATACAGTGGCAGCGCTGCTTGCAGCGATCACGGGGGCGCTTGCAGCGGAGCGGCATGTGGGGCCGCGCGTCGAACAGGTGCTGCTGGACACATTAGCGCGAGGCACGATGCAAGTGGAGGACGATGAATTGGCTCCACTCTCGGAAAGGGAGCGACAGGTTTTCCGCCTACTCGGCAACGGGCTAAAGGCGGGCGCGGTGGCAGTAGAACTGCGGCTAAGTGTGAAGACAGTGGAGACTCATCAAAAGCGCATTAAGGAAAAGTTGGATCTCCGCGATGGCGCTGCGCTTCAGCGAAAGGCGACGATTTTCTACGCCGCATGTGTGCCGGAGGCGACGTTAATAAAGTGATGCTGCCAAGCGCATGGATTGCTCAGAAATTCAGGTAGCCATGCTTTTTCAACCATTCGGAGAGCGCTTCGGCGATGATGTCGCGTTGCGTGGAAGGCGTCAGCCCCGAGAGGCGGCGCTCCAGCGCTGCTCGAAGCAACGCAGTGGTGATGAGCGGATCGATCCTGGCGTTGATTGAACTCGTTCCGACGAGTGAATACTGCGACGGATTGTTCACCGGCGGCGATGTGTTGGGCGTGACTGTTTCCTTGATTGCGACTTTGGACATAGGGGGGTTCTCCTTCCTCTTTTGTGGTTTTGGCGTGGCGGGCTGCTTTGTGGTGGCCGTTTTCTGATTGAGAAATGCCTCTTGGTCTGCGGAGAGCCCTTCCTTGAAAGAACGTCGCTTAACCACGGGTCATCTCCTTCATGAGTTGCTTCATCTCGTGGGCGGCGAGAAATGCCGTCGCCCCTATTTGGGCCACGGTTTTGGCTTGGCCCGCGGCATCGGCGAAGGCTTGTCGCTGCGAAAGCCCGGAAAGAACCGGCACCTTCAGTTCTCCGATTGCGCTGAGCATTTCGTGGCTCAAGCGTCCTCGCTTTTGCAACTTGTTTGGAATCAAAGCGCCTTTCGGCAAACCCTTTCCTGCCTTCTGCGCTTCGCGCAGAAGATGGACGGCACGGGACGCGGCGCGGTAATCGAGAATAGACGGTCCGCATGGAAGAAAGACCTTGTCGGCGCTTACCATGATGGCGCGCGTCGTCTCGGAAAGTCCTGCTGGCCCGTCGATGACAACGTCATCCGCATCGCTCGCGAGAGTCGCGACCCGATGAAATATCGCTTCCGCTTTGGTGATACCTTGCAAATTTTCCACTCTGATTCCCAAATCCAGCTCGCGAATCCAGGTTGAGGCGGATTGTTGCGGGTCAGCATCGAGAAAAATTACCTTTCGCTTTTTGGCGGCAAGAAAAGCCGCCAAGTGAACAGCGATGGTGGTTTTCCCTACTCCGCCCTTTGAATTTGTCAGTCCGTAGATCATTCATACCTCACCTCACACCGTAAGGAACACCGTGGCAAAATAACAGGAAGGCGCTCCTAATTTCTAACACGCGGCGCATTTTCAATCCATTAGTTGCTGGCTTACAACATTACTGGCTGACTGGCTTGCCAGACCGCTTGCAAAGCAGATTCTCAATCTCTCTGCGTTTACGGATGCAAGGATTGCTTCTCCAACGCACAACGGCAGGCGAGCCCGGCTACGGCTCGCTGCCTGCCGCGTGCGTTTAAGTGTTTATTCTTAGGTTTAAGATAAGTTTCGTGTGGCGGAGATCCTTTCAATCCGCGGCATTGGAGGGTGATTTGGTCGCTGCTCCGACGATAGAGGGTCGCTGGAACGCCGATACGAGGGTCGCTACTCCGACGATGATTGGTCGTCAGTCCGACGATAAGGTCGCCGGTACGCCGATAGTGGCGGTCGCTGCGGCGACGATAGGAGAGCAAACCCAAATAACGGCTTCAATGGTCGTTACTCCGACGATATTGTAAGGCACTGTGAAATCTGGTATAAGCGGCGAATGGAACAGGTGGTGGAATTCGGCGGGATCACGGAACATCAGGATTTGGTGACATTCATTGCCGTCGCGTCCGATATCGCCGTCAAAGACCAGATGGATTTGATGTCGCGAAGCTGGTTCAGCCTCACCGCAAAACGCACCGACCCAATCGAATATTCGTTTGATGACCGGCGCTCCAAACGCAAGGAAACAGTGCGGATTACCGGGACTCAGGAACATGGTATCGCGACGATTTTCGATCAGGATTTGCTGATTTTCGTCGTTTCACAGTTGGTGGAAGCGAACCGCAAAGGGCTGCAAGCGAGCCGACGCGTGCGCTTCACGCCATACCAGTTCTTTGCCTGGATGAACCGGACGCCAACTGGAAGCGCATATCAGCGGCTTCGCGACGCGCTGGAACGGCTGAGAACGACAAACATCGAAACGACGATCCGTTCGCAATCGAAACGCCGAGACCAAATCAAAAAATTCTCGTGGATTTCCGAGTTTGCCACGGTGGAAGATGAGGGCACAATGAGCGGGGTCGAGGTAGTGCTAGCGGAATGGCTTTTCGAGAGTGTCCAAAGCCTCAATGTGCTGACACTGGACAAGCGCTATTTCGAGATCGCTGGACCGGTCGAGCGCTGGCTCTACCTCTACGCGAAGAAAGCTACCGGCGGTGAGAGCGGACAGTGGGTGGAAAGTTTCAAGAGCCTTTATGCGAAGTCCGCTTCTCAGCAGGATTTCAAACACTTCGCCAGCACCCTTCGGAAACTGGTGACGAAAAACCACCTCCCCGCCTTGCGGCTGGAAAGCCGGATTGGTAGCAACGGAGCGGCTGCGCTCTTCATGGAACGGACGGAAAAGCGGGAACCATTTGAAAATGCTCAGCAAGAGCAACTGCTCTTGATCGAGCCGTCACCCCTCGAAGAAGCATGGGAGAACGCTCTGACGGTCCTTACCAAGCAAATCGGGGCAGATCTTGCGGTGGCCTGGCTGAAACCATTGCAACCTGTCAGCTTTGAGGATGTCACCGTCACCTACCGAGCGCCGACAAAGTTTCACGCAGATTGGGTTCAGTCCCGCTACCTCAGCCAACTACGCAAAGCGTGGACGGCGGTCGGTTACGAGGTTGAAAACATTGCCTTTGCGCCGAACCGGCAGAAGTCAGCCGCCTGAAGACTATACTTAACGTCCTTTGTGAATGCAATCTTCTGGGAAACTCTCGGCGTGACCAAATATATTTCCATGAAAAAGGGGTTACCGGCAATCAAGAGGGATGTGATGCAGCGTGATGGGGCTACCGTTAGTGCGTTGATGTGAACTGCGGTGTGCATCTGCTATGGATAGGATGACGGTGGTCGGCGTCAGGCCTTCTTTGACGTGTAACAGAGGCAGTTTCAGAGCATTGTCTGTAGCGAAAGCGTTCTTAAGTTGATCGATCCAATATGAAGAATCCTCGTCCTGGTATAGCCCCACCATTGCACCTTCCGGGCAGTCATTGGCGTAGCGGCCCTCGATGAAATCACCCATGCCTCCGACTCCGGTGTATTTCGCAATGGTGAAACCGGTGGTGCGGAGTCGCTTTGCCTCGAAGGCATAGACGATTTCCTGACGGATTCCGGTGCGACGGACGGAAATATCGAGACGCAGACGGTTGTTGCCGAGTTGCCCCCTCGGGCTGATGGGCGCTTGGTCGCCGATGGCGTAGTAAAGATACGCATCGGGCGTGTCGGGATTGTAGATGCGCTGCTGCATCGCCTGGCAGAGCAAGCCCGTCATGTCCGGCTCACTGCTGTTCGAGTTGAATTGCGAACGGACGTCGGCATATCCCCAAGCTAGCAACTGGTGTGAGTGCTCCCGTATCGAGTCGAGATACACATCCCATCCGCTGCCTTGGTTCCCGTTGCTCATTTGTTGCCCGCAGCGATTTCCGCAATCACGTCTCCGGCGTCCAGTAACGCCCTTCCTTCGGTCCACTCACAGCGGCGGGGAGGTTTGATGAGGTGCAATGTGTCTCCGACCTTCATGCGGATACTGCGCCTCACATAAACCCACTGGCTGAATTTTAGTTCCGCCTCTGCGAGAAGGTCTCGAAGCGTCTTGGCGTCCGGTCCGGTCGCGTCACGGACAGTCGGCGCAATGGGTTTCTTTTCGCGGGCGATTTCAATTGAGGCGCAGATGCCTGCAGAACTGTGGAGGACGGTGATGCGGTGTCGGCCTTCGCAGGAAATGAAGTCGTCGAGTTCCTTCGTCAGACGCACAGCGTAGGCGTGAAGATCATCGGGGCTCGGTGCCTTCTTCGCGGAGTCGGGGACAACACCCTGATTGTAACTCATCCGCTCGATGGCGAAGTCTGTCGCTACTTCCATCAGGGATTGGGGCAACTTCGATAGTTTGCAGACACTATTATCGAGACGGCGGCGGAAGTTGTTATCGAACGCAACTCCGTTTCTGAGTTCCTCGCAGAGTTCTCGGTGCAATCCGCCGAACTGATTGAGCGATTCCTTATCCAAGAGAGGCATACGCACGTTCTCCGCGTCACCCAAATCAATCAGGCTGCGCCCGAACCCCCAATCCGAACTGAGTTCGAGCACCAGAGAAAACTGAGTGATGCTCGAAGTCCAAATCAGCGAAATAGCTCTGAGCCAGTTGCCGTCAGCATCGCTCTTCCCGGCAATCGCAACCTTTGAGTGTTCGATGATGCAATCATCGTCGCTGAATGCAGCCCAGTCGTTCCAGAGAAAGACATGCGGACCTTTCACGAGCCTCAGCCCTTTCTTTCTGCCCCATCTCACAGAACAGCCCCTTGTATTACTTCCCGTCCATTCGTTTGAAAATTCGAGCAAGGGCCCTGCTTTAACGAGCGCCTTGTGCTTCAAAAGACTCAACCCTTCCAAGTCTGACACGTATTCATTCTCTTGCCGTTCGACGCCTTTGGCATCCACCCATTTTTTGCCGGGACCTTTGCGAAGTTGAAGACCAAGCGCGAAGCACCATTCACGGGTACCTGCGAGCGATTTGAGTGTTGTTGGCCACAGGGCTTTGAGACGTGTGAGTTCCCGCACGTCGCGATGATTGCCCCAGAGCGCCAGTTTCCAAGTGGAGCCGTCTCCTCGTGAAGCGTCGGCAGACGACACTACTTTCATCTCTGATTCTGTGATACCGACGACCCACGCCTTTCGGGAATGTGAGATGGCAACCTGATCGGCCACGAATGGGCCTACGTGAAGAATCGAAGGAACTGCTTTTCCAATCTGAGCCAACCCGAAAGTCAACGTCATCGCCGGCTCCTTCACTTTCGGGAAAATGACGTAGGCGAGATTTGAAAAATTCGTGACCCGGTGGACTCGATGGCTGGTAAAAAACTTCGCTCGCCACGCTTTTAGTTGGTCATTGGTCAACGTCTTCGCGGCAAGCACCAGTCCGGCGATACCGTCGTGCGCCAGTTTCTCCCCCACTTTGCAGGCAAACGCTTCTCCAGTTCTCCCCCGTGCGAGGCTGAGTGAACGCTCGTTTGCCTTCATCCAGTCGCGCATTGGCTTCGCCTTCGCATCCTTTGCATCCAACACAATCCACGGCGGGTTTCCGAGAATCCAATCGAAGCGCAACGGCTCTTTTGTCTCCGGGTCCGTCTTTTTCCAAAACCTGCCATCTAGCGCGAAGAAGTCTTCGGCGAACAGATTCCTTCCAATCAATGTTGGAAACTTGAAGGAGCGCAGCCGGTGGAGTTCCTGCGGCTTGACGTAAGCGAGCATGGCAAGAATGAGGCTGAATGCAGTAATTTCGCAGGCGGTGTGGTTGCGCTCGACGGCGTAGATGCTCTGGGTGAGCAGCGTCTTCACCTCCTGAGGCGGTAGCGAATGGCATCGCTGTTTTGCGCATTCCATCTCCACGAGACGGCGGAAAGCCACGACCAGAAAGACCCCGGACCCACAGCAAGGGTCGAGAATTCGCATCCCTGAACGTAGCGGACGCACGGACTGCACTTCGGATACGAGATACTCCGCAAGCGGTTCCGGGGTGTAGTGCGCGCCATCCTGCGATGACGCCTCGTTGCCTTCCGCATGGAGGAATTGTTCGTAGATGGACGACAGCAGTTCGATGGGAATCCACGAAAAATCGTAGGCGGAAAACGGCATCGCGATCTGCCCGGATGACGGATCTTCCCCCGCAAACACGCGCGCAACCTCACGAATGGCATCCGCCCTCGGCGGCTTCTTCGCGCCCCAAGGTATCGGGAAAATACGGCCGTTGAACGTGGCTTCGACTTTCTTTGAGAGCTTCCGAAACGCCGTGAGCGTCGCATTCGGTGAAAACACATCGGCTTCGCGGACGCCTGCCTCCTTTTCCATCCACTCCGGCGTCACAATCTTTCGAGCGTAGAGGTAGTGCAGATAGACGAATCGTCCAATGAGAGCGTGACTGCTGCGCTGGCTGACGTTGTGGCGTCGCTGGAGAAGATCACTCAGCGTCTTGAGACTCGCGAGCAGTGTGGCGTCAACGCGTCCGCCGGGTTTCAGATGCTTCTTCTGCGTCTCCCACAGTTCGCCGCGGTTGATGGCGTCGGCTCGATACGCAGCAAGCAAAGTGGCGACATCGGACACGTCGCCGGTAGAAAGCCGCACGGTCTTGAGCAGACCCGTCCTTTCGTTGGTCGGGTGATATTCAAAGCCTGCGTAAACACGAATCTCGGCAGGAAGGAGGACGATGAGAAAAGGATTCGCCCCTTGGTTCCAAAGCCGCTGGTGAATCAGTCTCGCTTCGTTCGCACTCGTTGCTTCTGCTAGATGGATCGCCGGACGGTAGCCACCGGTTGGTGATGTGCGGAAGAAAAACGTGCCTTTCGCACCTGCCAAACGCGCGGCTCGAACAAGATGCAAATCCTCGGCGGCAACCAGCCCTTTGCCATCGCTCTCGCTGTAAAGCGGAGCGTCGGCATAGCCAAGCGCAGCGGTGAGGTCGGAGAAGAGCATTGTGTCGGAATGCGACGGCGGAATAAACACAGCAATTCCCGAAGCACGCAAGAATTCGTCGAACCACCTTTCACTTTAGCAAGCGAGGACCGCCTTGCAAAAAGCTTGCGTCCGGTAAAAATTTGCGCCCTTCGGCATCCGGGTCTGTTCGACGAGCGGCGTATGGAAAAAACTGAAGCCGTTTCGGGAAAAATCTCGAGGGTGAATGGCAGATGGCGGCGCTGGGTGGTGCCGGGAAAGTGCGACGGAATAACCCGCATGGTAATTCCGTCGAGAGTTCGACGACGTTTCACTGAACCCAATGGGCCGCGGGTTTTGAAAGGAATTCCTCCAACGCAATGCCCTGCCCGCCCACGAGCAATTGGCGCTGGGGTTTGAACAGTCGGGAGAAAGCCTCCATACCCGGAAGCGATGTGCGTCGCGTCCCGCTTTTCACCTCAATGGCAACCGTCGTCTTGCCGTGCTGCAAAACAAAATCCACTTCATGGTTTTGCTCACGCCAATAGGTCACGCTGATCCCTGTTCCAAAACTGGAATTGATCAAATGTGCGCCAATACAGGACTCAACCAGTCTTCCCCAATAATTGCCATCCTGTCTGGCCTGAGCGAGCGAGCGATGGTCCTGCGCACTCATCAAGGCGGTGTTCAGCACTTGGAATTTGGGGCTGGATGCCCGCTGTCGAACCTGACCGTTGGAAAACTTTGAAAGCCCTGCGAGCATTCCTGCGCCGTGCAGCAATTCGAGGTAATGGGCAAGTGTGGTGGTATTCCCGGCGTCGGCGAGCTGGCCGATCATTTTCTGGTAGGAGAGGATTTGCCCGGAGTAGGTGCATCCGAGCTGAAAAAGCAGGCGTAAAAGCGCTGGTTTATGCACGCGGGTCAAAAGCAGGATGTCCCGTGAAATGGTGGTTTCAATCAGTGATTCCAGAATGTAGCGCCGCCAACGATCCGGTTCGTCGGTGAGTTCTGCCGCGCCTGGATATGCGCCGTAAAAAACGTATTGCTCAAGGTTCCAGCCAAATGCTTCGCGCATTTCGGTGAACGACCAATGGGGCGCGGGGATCACCTCAAAACGTCCTGCCAGACTTTCCGTGAGTCCGCTTTGAAGAAGCAACGGGGATGAACCGAGCAAAACCACTTTCAACGGGAGGTCGATGTGAGTATCCGCGTCCCACAGCAATTTCACGACGCTCGACCAGTGGGAGACTTTTTGAATCTCGTCGAGCACCAGCAGCGCACCGTTCTTTGAATCCCTGGCGCTGAGGCGGGCGATGTCCCATTGCTGCTCCAGCCAAGTGCGGTCACGCAGCGTTGGCTCATCGGCAGATGCGTAATGGGAGGGCATCTCGGATGCTGTCATTACTTGCCGAACCAGTGTAGTTTTGCCGACCTGCCGCGGGCCTGCGATGACCTGGACAAAGCGACGCCTTTCCTTGAGTCGTTTCAGCAATTCCGCATGGATGGCCTGTCGGATCATAAATTTTACTCAGTATGTTGAGTTATTTTACTCAAAATCACACATGAGAGCAAGCGGCTTTCGGAATGTCTTTAATTTCAATGAGTTGTAGTGCCTTTGGTAAAATACGACAAGCCATCACCCGCGTAGGTTCCCTCGAAAAAATTCAACGGCTTCGTTCAAGTCTGCGGTTGCGGCATTGCTCTCGGGGGAATTCTCGTGGCCGTCGGGGTGCTCAAGGCGGATGAGCGCGCGGTAATTTTCCTCGGCATTGGCGAGGGTGTAGGGCGCTCGGAGACGCAAGATTTTCGCGAAGCGAGCTTCGGTGCTTGTCCCCTCCGAGGACACTGCGTTCCGCTTCTTTTTCACCGGCTCCTTGCGGGTTGGTTTCGGGGGCTCCTGATGAATTGCCTGCGGATTTCCTTCGGCCTCGGCCATTGATTGTGCGTCTTCCAGCGTGTCCTTCTGCGCTTTCTCAAAGCGAAGACCCCTCCAGTAATTCAGCGCCTCCTTGGACCAAAAACAGACGGCGACGAAAGCCAGCCATGCAGACAAATGACGCTCGTGGAAAAGCAACCGGAGAACGGCAGCCGCGACCAGCACTGCCGCCGGTTCCGCCCAAAGCTCAAGCATTTCCACCTGCCTCCACGGCGGGTCTTTTCGCAGGAGCCGGACCGCGTGGGGAGTTCCAGAATATCGGTCATGGCGGCCCTGCTCCCTGCACTCCCGAATAAAGGCGAGCAGCAAATGAATCCAGTAGAGGATCATCGCGATGCCGCCGAATACACAGGCCGCGCGATATTCCCGCCAAACGTCCGGCTCATTCCATGCGTAAATCGTAAAGAGCGAGAATGCCCATGAGAAGGCGAAGAAAACGCTCTTGGGCCGCAGGTAGCGGTAGCCGAAAGAAGAACGCAGGAAGACAATCGCCGTCATCGCGACGCAATGGAGCACAGGGCTGAAGAACGGAATCGGCAGGTCGCTGCCTGCCGGCATCTGCGTGTCTTTCATGCCTTGGGGTAGTTTTGCGGGAACACATGGCGGATGAAGTTTTGCGTGTTCTTGCCGTTTTTCCCCGGCACAACCCAGCGCCGCCCGCCTTGGAAGATCACGCCATCCACCTGCAATTCGCATTCCGCTCCGCCCGTACGCAGCATCGTGAATTCCTGCGGCTGGACGAGGTATTCGATGACCTGGCTGCCTCCCGCGCTTTGGTTCCCGCCTCCGGCCTGCGTGGTCGATTCCGAGCGTCCGCCGTAATAATTCATCTGGCGGGTCCTCCCGATGGAATCCGCCGCCCAGTTGTTGGTCGTCGGATCGCCGTTGGCGTGGAAGATTTTCGTCTGAAGGTTGCCGAGAAAAGCCTCCACTTCGTTGCGGGAATTCGCCCCGCCGAAAGCGGCAAAATAGCTCGGCAGATTTTGGGTGAGATAAACGGTGCAGGCGCGCGAGCTGCGGGCGGTGCTTTGGAAAAGGGCGTCGTAGGAATTGGCGAAAAACTGCGACTCGTCCGCCCACAGAAAAACCGGGCGGATGGTCTGCTCCGCCTCCTCGGGAGTGATGAGCGGCGGAATACGGCGCTCCACCGCCCGCTGCCAGACGTATTTGAAAAGCACCTGGGCAAACTGCCCCAGCTCGTTGTGCTCCTTCACCGGCAGATTGAGGATGATGATTTTGCCGTCGAAGGTGTCCTCCGGCGTAAAATCGAGCCGCGTGCAAAACAGCTTTCGGAGCATCCCGCGCAGAAAGCAGTCGGCCATGCTGGTGAACGTGCTGACGATGACGGAACGGGTCTCCTCGGCGAGGCTGGGAAACTCGCGAAGCCAGTAGTCGCGGGTGAGGTCAAGGTCGGTTTCCCGATCCTTTTCCTTCGCCTTGCCCTCGGCAACTTCCAGCAATCGGTGGCAGACGGATTTCTGCTGCCAAGTCGCGTCGTCGGCTTCGGCGGGTGTCCGGGGCGCGGAGGTAATGATGCGGTAAAGCGACGGCAAATCGAGGTCGTCCGCCGCAATCACGGCAAGGTCAATGGCGTTGCGGAGCAACTGCTTCAAGGTGCGCTGCCAGTAGGCGTCGCCGCCACTCCCCTGCCCATGCCGGCGTTCGGAAGCTTCCAAGACGCTGCAAAAAAGGTTCACGAGATTTTCCGTGTGCCCGGCCCCAGCTCCGGGCCGGTGCAACTCGTAACTGAGAAAATTGAAACAGTGCTTCGCCGTCGAGTCCACGATGAGCAAATCGTCCAGTCGGCCTGCCGCCTCCGCGTATTTTTTCCACGCGAAAACCTCGTCGGTTTTGGCGGTCAAAACGAGCCCTCCAAGATTGGCGTCGAGGAAGGCGCGGGCAAGCGCCTGGCCGCTGCCGGATGACTTCCCGGAACCGGTCCCGCCGAGGATCTGAACGCCTTGAAAAGCATCATTTAGGGACCACCAATTCTCCGGCAAATCCTTCCCCTCGGCCCCCAATTTGAGGAGCGCCATTTCATTCTCGAACCAGTCCGGTTCGACTGGCGGCGACGCGGTTTTTGCGAGTGGAAAAGTATCCATGCGGATTGAAAAGTGCGCTGACGCAGGACGCTACCGGATGCGGGCCAAGCGGCGAGCGAAAACGCCCTAAGCTGTGCTTAGGGAAGATGTCTGAAGGCAATATTGCTTTCTTGCTGTCCCGGTAGATGGACGGCTTGGAAGGCTGCTGGCTGGCCTGCTGGGATGACGGAAACACGGGTGTCTTGCTGGCTGGCTTCACGGCTCACTGGCCTGCTGGCTTCCGGTCATTCTGTCCCGGTAGCCCGCTTGCTTGCCGCCTCGCTTTGTTGCCAGCAACTCGGCAAGTTTTTCCCCCTCCTTACGAATTCCCGGCAGGCTGGTGGAAACCGCAAGGCGATCCTGTTATGATGAATGAATGTTGCGGGTCGTAGCTCACAAATCTGCGGCGGCTGCCCGCCAGTATTATTCGGAAGGACTGCGCCGCGAGGACTACTATTCCGAGGGGCAGGAAATCGCCGGAAAGTGGCACGGGAAGGCGGCGGCGCGTTTGGGTCTGGAGGGTAGTGTGACCCCGGACGCTTTCGCGGCATTGGTCGAAAATCGCCACCCGGAAACCGGTGAGCGGTTGACGGCCCGGATGAGGGCGGATCGCGTTGTCGGCTACGATTTGAATTTTCACGCGCCGAAAAGTCTCTCGGTGCTTTACGCGCTGACGGGAGACGATGAAATCTTGAAAGCGTTCCGGTCGGCAGTCGCCGAGACGATGGGCGAGATAGAGACACAGACAGCGACGCGGGTTCGCAAAAAAGGGGCGGACGAAAACCGGGTGACGGGCAATTTCGCCTGGGCGGAGTTCGTCCATTTCACGGCGCGGCCGGTCGGCGGCATTCCCGATCCGCATTTGCACGTTCACTGCTTCGCTTTCAACGCAACTTTTGACGAGACGGAAGGCCGCTGGAAGGCGGCGAACTTTCGGGACATCAAAGCGGATGCGTCCTACAGCGAGGCGGTTTTCCATTCCCGGCTGACGGAAAAGCTCGCGGCCCTCGGCTACGGCATCGAACGCACCCGGCAGGGCTGGGAATTGAAAGGCATCCCGCGAAGTGTCATCGACAAGTTCTCGCGGCGAACCGCGCAAATCGAGCGGCTGGCGCAAGAGAAGGGAATTACCGACGCGAAAAAGAAAGACGCGCTGGGAGCGGCGAGCCGGGAGGGCAAGCGGCACGGATTGACCTACTCGGACTTGCTGGCTGCCTGGGGTGTCCGCCTGACGCCAGATGAGAAGGTGGTGATTTCCAAAGTGCGCTACGACAAGAGCGGCAACGTGCCGACGGAGAAAATCACTCCGGCACGCTCGCTCGATGAGGCGTGCGAGAAACTTTTCGAGAAAAAATCAGTCGTGGAAGCAAACCGGGTGGTCGCCGAGGCGTTGCGGTTTGGCGTCGGGCAAGTGACGCGCGACAAGGTTTGGCGGGAATTCGGGCAACGGGAGATGGTCGTCCGGCAAGTGGAAGGGCGGATGCTTTGCACGTCGGTGGATGTGCTGGCGGAGGAAATCGCGCTCATCAACTACGTGCGAAGCGGGCGCGGCACCTGCGCGCCGTTCAAGGGACGCAACGCAAAACCCGGCAACGACAAACTGTCCGGGGAGCAAAACGCGGCGGTGCGTCACCTTCTGACGAGCCGGGATCAGGTGATGGCCATTCGCGGGGGAGCCGGTGTCGGCAAGACGACGGCAATGGTCGAAGCGGTGGCCGCCATTGAGGCGAGCGGGTTCAAGGTGTTCGCGTTTGCGCCCTCAGCGGAGGCATCGCGGGACACGCTTCGCAAAGCAGGGTTCACCAATGCGGAAACAGTCGCGCATTTGCTCGTCAATACCAAGCTGCAAAAGGAGACGCGAGGGCAGGTCATTTGGGTGGACGAGGCGGGCTTGCTTGGTGTCCGCGACATGCTGGCAATCCTCCGCATTGCCGGCAGCTCGACGCGCATCATTTTGACCGGGGACACCGCGCAGCATTCGCCGGTCGCACGCGGCGATGCGTTCCGATTGATGCAGGAATACGCCGGAATGAAGGTCGCGGAGATCACAGAGATTCGGCGGCAAGTGCAGGAGGATTACCGCAACGTCGTCGCATCGTTGAGCAAGGGGGATCTGCGGACGGCATTCAGCCGTTTGGACGACCTCGGCGCGATGATTGAAATTCCCGATGAGGCGGAACGCTACGGACGACTTGCGCATGATTTCCTGGCTCTGAGCCGCAATGCCTCGGTGCCGCTGGTCGTGTCGCCAACGCACGCGGAAAGCGCGAAAGTCACAGCGGCGATTCGTGACGCGAAGCGCGAAGCCGGGCAACTCGGCCCGGAAAAATCCTTCGTCCAATATCACAACCTCCGATGGGAAACGCCCGACAAAAGGCGCGCTGAGAATTACAGCGCCGGTCTCGTTGTTCAGTTTCATCAAAACGTGCAGGGCATCCTCCGCGGCGACATTTTCCGCGTCACCGGCGTTGATGAAAAAGGCGGCGTGCGGATGGTCGGCGCAAAGGGACGCGAAGCGACTCTGCCGCTCAACCACGCGGCTCGGTTTCAGGTTTTCGAGGAACGGGAAATCAAACTGGCGCGCGGGGACCGTATTCGGATCACGCGGAATGAGAAAAGGGCGGACGGTCGGCGTTTGAACAACGGCGATGTTTTTACCATCGCACGGTTCACGCCCGGCGGAAAAATCGTCCTGAACACGGGTGCGACGCTCGAAGCGAATCACGGGCATTTTACCCACGGCTACTGCCAGACTTCGCACTCCTCACAAAGCAAGAGCGTGCGCGACGTGCTCGTGGCGCAAAGCGCGGATTCGTTTCTTGCCTCGTCACGGGAGCAATTCTACGTTTCCGTCAGTCGTGGAAAAGAAAGCATCCGCATTTACACCGACGACCGCAAAGGGCTCCAAGAGGCGGTGGGCAATTCGTCCCTTCGTGTGGCGGGTGTCGAACTGGCAGGGCTTTCCGCCCGCGATGTCGCTTCCCTTATGAGCGACGCCCCCGGTTCACGTCAGTGGCGGGATATGGTGCAGAGCCGCACACAGGGCGAAGTGAAAACGCATGTGCAAAACATGCTCCGCGAACGGAAGCAGGACGTGAACGGCAAACCGCCGACGATGGATTTCCGGGAGTTCGTGAAAATGAAGCGGTCGCTGGCAGGACCGGACGGCAAGAGCCGCTCGAAATCGGGGAGCGGCGAAGGCAAGATGCACAAAGGCCAGAACCGAGGACGGCCTTTCCTCCGCCAGACGCAGCCGAAGACTCCGCACAAGACGGCGGCGAATGAGAACAAAAAGCCGGTGGCGCAAATGTCCGGTCGGCAAAACCGGCTGGCGAAAGGATTTGAGGCCGCGAAAAATCACTTCAAGAAAATGACGGAGAAGGTCAAGGGGACGATTGAAAAGGTGAAAGGGAAGCTGGCGAATCAGTTGCCGAAAAACAACGCGCAGCAGATTTCCAAGCACAGTGCGAAGCAGCGCGTTGCGGATGCTGGCGCTCAAGCCAAGCAGCGGACTAAAATCCAACAAAAGCCCCCGACTCCGCCGGGGCCAAAGCGAGGTAGATAGTTTATGGGAAACGATTCAATCGACAAAGTCCTTAAGAGCAGAGAGCCGATTGTGGCGATGCCGTCACCTGATGGTCCTGCGGATAAGTTTTATTCCGTGCTCGGTGCCGAGGGGCTCAACGAAAACTACCTCGAACTGAAGATGCGCGACGGCCTGCGGATTTGCCTCTCCTATACGGACCTGATGTGGTTCAGCTATGACCCGGAAGGGCCGAAGATTGATTTGGAGTTTGGCGGCATCTTCGTGACGATCAAGGGACGTGGCTTGGGAGACGCGCTGTTCAATGGCATCAAGCAAAAGCGTGTCGCGTGGGTCAAAGAGGCCGATACGGAAATGCAGGATCATCCCGGCAACCCCATGTTCATCGAAGAAATTACGTTTCTCATCAAACAAGAGGACACCGCGCCCGCTGAATGAATTGGCGTTTCGTCAAGGCGTTCCCAAAATACGCCCTTGTCCTCATCGTGTTCTTGGGGAGCACCGTAGCTTTCGGGCTTTGGTGGTTCCTCCATTCGGCAAAGAATGCTTTTTACGGAGGGCGCCCTGTTCCGGCGGAAGACATCGGGCCGAAGCTCGCGCTGATTGAAGCGAAGCATGACCGGCTGATTCTCATTGATAACGACCTGTATGACATCGACAGCGGCACGGTCATCTTCAAGAACTGGCTCAAAGTTCCGGTGCCGCTGGAACTGTTTTACGATTCCACAGCGAAGAAATTCATCGGGCATTACCAGCGGGGTTTTGTGCGCTTCGGGTTGAACGGCGGCGTAGAGGGAGACCTGGGGGAAAAGTTCAAACCGGCGTTTTCCGATGACCTCAAGTGGATGGTGTTCGCCAGGGGCAAGGACATCTGGCGGGCGGATATTGATTGGGCTGCATTCAAGCCGGTGAACGAAAGGAAGGTCACGGCCATCGAGCAATTCCACGAGGCGAGTTTTGCAGAAAACATCATGCTTGGGACGGAAAAGACGCTGGTCGTCCGCAACCTGATGAAACTGCTTCGCGTGAATCTGGAGACCGGCGATGTGAAACCGGTTCGCCTGAATATCAACGGCATCCGCAAGCACCGTTCGCCGGATGGCAAAAGACTCGTCGGCTTGGAAAAAGGCCAGTTCTATTGCTATGACGTGGATAGCGACGACGCCAAGACCATCCCCGTCGGACGCGGCATCATGAACGATTTCCAGTGGCTCGGAAATGACCGCTGCGTAGCCATCGCTGGAGGGAGCAAGATTGTCCATTATGACCGCCTAAAACACACACTCACGGAGGTGACTGCGCTGCCTTTCCCCTGCGTGAAAATCGGCGAGCCATCGCCGGACAACCGCTTTGTCTTCTGTGCGGGTCGCGGGACAGGCGCACTGGTGGATTTGGAAAAAAAGACGGCGACGGCAATAGCGGGCGGGTCGGGGATGTGCTGGGTCAGCAACAATACGTTTGCCTTCTCGCGCGAGGTGCCCGATTCGGACCTGCGGGGAACGTGGTTGCATACCGTGGGCGAGGGCGAAAGACGCATTTCGACGGAGCCTTTCCTGGTAAGCAAAACGGGGCCGGAATTGATAACGCTGAAATCCCTCGGGGTAGTCATCTTTTCCACCAAGCACGGCCTTTCCAAGATGAAGCCGGACGGAACAGAGCTTGAGAAATTCGGAAAGCTGGATCAGCCGCCTGCGCGGGCGCTCGGAATCCAGCAATGGAAGGCGGAGTAGGCGCTGAGGCTTACTGAGGCAATGCCTCCATGTGAAGGTGCAGGCGGCGATCTCGCGCCATGTTGCAGGAGAGCGAAACGGCGCGGCGATAGCTCAAGCATTGGTAAACTGTGCTCGTGGGCTTTTGGTCAGCGGCGACAATGGCGACATTCCAGACGGAACGCGGCTGCCCCTCGCGCCGGATGCGCGAGCGATGGGGGCCGGTCATGTGAACGATTGCAGGCGGCGGATTCGAGTTCATCGGTTACGCCTCCGGCTGAATGTTCAGGATGAAGTCCGCGGCCTTCTGCGCCTGCGAGGCGGCGCGGATGATCCAGCCTTTGGCGTCCTTGGATTTGAGGGCATCAATCCAGCCCTGCAAATAGGCGGCGGTATTCTCAAGTTCGGCTTCGATGATGCCGGCGTGAGCGCAAAGGAAGGAAGCGCCCATTTCGGCAACAAGCTCCTCCTCGGCATAGACCTTCCGGGCTTCGCCTTCGGCGTCAATGCCCTTGCTCTCAAG
>JAYVRQ010000207.1:0-2063 GCA_043776145.1 Chthoniobacteraceae bacterium | reverse complement strand
AGTTGATGGCTGAGCGAGAGCTTCCGCGCCTTGTCGAGTTCCCCCGCGCTCACGCCCGCGTCGCGGATGTCGCGGAGCATCCGCAGCACTTCCGTCTCGACCTCCGCGCGCCGGCCGGGATCGAGCATCGCATCCACTCCGAAGAGGCCGGCCTGCCCCGGCGCGTAGCACCAGGCGTCGATGGAATGCACGAGCGCGGATTCGTCGCGCAGCTTTTTGTAAAAGCGGGAACTGCGTCCGCCTCCGAGCACGATCGCGAGGACATCCAGCGCGGGAATGTCGGGATGCGTGAGCTGCGGCACATGCCACGCGAGATGCAGCCGCGTGAGTTCCGTCTCGAATTCCGTGTGCGAATCGCGCCGCCCGATTTGCGCTGGCTCCGCCGGAATGAACACGGACGGCAGCGCGACGCGCGGATGCGGGGCGAACAATTCCGCGAGTTGCGCGCGCACTTTCCCCGCATCCACATCGCCGACCACGACGACGAACATGTTATTTGGAACGTAGCGTGACTTGTAGTAGGCCATCACATCGTCGCGGCTGAGCGCGTTGAAGACATCGAGATGCCCGATGACCGGATGCTGATACGGATGTTCCCGATACGCCGTGGCGAAGAGCGTCTGCCCGCTCACGCGATCGGGATCGTCGCAGCCCATCGCAAATTCGCGCCGGATGACTTCCTGCTCCTTCACGTATTCGTCGGCGGGCAGCGTCGAGTTCAGCACGGCGTCCGCAAGCAGCTCGATCGCGGTCGCGGCACCCTTCGCCGGGATGTCGATCCAATACACCGTGCGGTCGAACGACGTGTAGGCATTGATGTATCCGCCCGCGTCCTGCACGCGCTGGGCAAACTCGCTCGCGCCGCGCGTCGTCGTCCCCTTGAAAAGCATGTGCTCGAGCAAATGCGAGATGCCCGCGCCGAGATGCGCGCCTTCGTGAATGCTCCCGGTTTGCACCCAAAACTGTACGCTCGCCACCGGCGCACTGCGATCCTCCTGCACGATGATGCCGAGCCCGTTCGGGAGCGTGGTGACGGTGGCGGTGGTCGCGGGAAACTGAAGCGTGGAATCGGGCATGGGCGCGGCGTCGGCCCGCTGGCGGATCAACTCAACCCTTCCGCAGGCTGGCCGGCTGCGAGGCGGTGATGGACCGCCGGAATCTCCGGCACGTAAGGGGCGATGAAAGCCTCGTGAAACGTGTAGCAGCCCTTGAAATCGTCGAGCGAATCCTGGTCTGTTTTCCCGAAAATCCCCACGCGAATGAGATTGAAAACCATCTCCCCAAAATCCTCGCACTGCGCGACGCCCCAGTATTGAAAGACCGTCGGCACCATCGGGCCGAATTCTTTCAGCGCGTAAATGCGGATGCCGTCGAGCAGTTGCGGGCCGGTGACGTGGGTCGAGCCGTCGTTCCGCTTCTTGCGGAGCTTGATCGTGTAATCCAGCGCATCGCGGAGGAAAAAGTAAGCATCGCGAGCGTAGCGCGAGTCGTGGGAACGGATGAGATCGAGTGCTTCGGCGAAATCGCGTTTCTGCATTTTGGTCTAGTTCGGTAGGCCCGGCAGTGTTTGGAAATCCGCCATTGCAATTGTTTTGGAACAGGATGGAGTCATCAAAAATGCCTCGTGGGGAAGGCGACGCGAAACTATGCACGATGTCCGAAACCGTCAACAGCCGCTTCTCGCCGCCGCCTTGTTTTGGGCGGTTTCGACGGGCTGCGCGGAGCCTGCCGGGCCGGTGCAAGACCTTGCGGCGGTGAAGGCGCGGGAGGCGGCGCTGCTCGCGCGGGAAGCCGGGCCGGACGAGTGGAAAAAGCTCGGAGACGACTATGCGGCGCTCGTCAAAAAACATCCGAACGACGCAGCGATCCGCAATGCCCGCGCGGACTGGCTTTGGGGAATGAACGATCACGACGGTGCCCTGCGCGAGTGGCTCGCCGCCGAGAAGATCGACCCGAAAAACGCGGCGGTGCTGAATCATCTTGCGGGGACGTATCTGGCGATGGGCGAGCCGCGCGAATCGCTCGCCTTTTTCCTCCGCGCCAGCGAGGCGGAGCCGGGGAAT
>JAYVRQ010000206.1:0-2063 GCA_043776145.1 Chthoniobacteraceae bacterium | reverse complement strand
GCAGCTACGGGACGCCGATCGACGACGCGCTGTTCTTTGAGTTGCGTGCCGACGCCCTGGAGCCGCTGGAGTTCTTCGATGGGATGAAAGTCGATGCGGTTGGGATGAACCTCCGTCTCGCTCACGAACCGCTCGTTCAACATCGCGCGCAGTTTTTCGTCGCCGGTCGCATCCGACTTCGCGACGAGCAGGATGAGTTCGTCGAGGTCGAGCGGGTCGTCGTGGCGCTTGCGAATTTCGAGCTGCCACGTCGCGACGTGATCCACGTTGTCGAGGAGGTGTTCGAGTTGGTTGAAATCGACGAGCGTCCCTTTGAGCTTGTCGATCCGCAGGTCGCGCACTTCCGAGTTGCGCGAGATTTCGCCGACGAGGCGCGGCACTTTTCTTCCGCAAAACGGACACGGCTCGTGGAAGAGTCCGCCGTCGATGCAATCGCCGGTGCGGTAGCGCAGCACCACGCTGCCGCGCGAGTCGAGCGGCGTGAAGACGATCTCGCCAGGCTCGCCTTCGCCGCGCGGTTCGCCGGTTTTCGGATCGACGATTTCAATGAGCGCGAGGTCGGGATGAACGTGGTAGCCCGCCGATCCCGCGTCTTCGTGAAACGGACACTCGGCCCACGCGAGCTTGGCTTCCGTGAAGCCATAGGTGCGCAGCACGTCGATCTTGTCGGTGCCGAGTTGCCGCGCGAGTTCGCGCAGTTTTCGCCGCATTCCGAGCGGCGCTTTTTCCCCGCCGAGCACGATCATTTTCAAATTCGGCAGCGCGAATCCCTCCGCCGCGAGTGCGCTGAGGACATGGTAGAGAAACGTCGGCATTCCCACGATCACGTCGGGTTTGATCTTGCGGATGAGGCGCAGATTTCCGTCGGTCCCCATCGCTTTTCCGCCGCCGGTATCGAGCATGAAAACGCCGAACCCCGCGCTGGCGTAGTGCGTGATCCAGAACGCGAGATGCGGCGCGAATGGGAAGAGATTCATCATCCGCATCTCGCGGCGCGAGCCACAGACGCGCATCACGCGCGCGCCGGCGAGTTCGAGATTAGCGATGTCGTGCGCGGTGTAGAGAAATGGGACGGGCGCGGATGAGCGGCCCGTGGTGCTCGTCATCAGGATCGGGCGGAACTCGCGATCGAAGTCATCCGCCACGGCTTTGCGCCCGCGCACGAGCGCCCTGGCCATCGTGTAGAAGCGGCGCGCGAGCACGTCCTTGTCGGGCATGAGCACGAACTCGCGCACGGGCTCCGCGCCGTCGGGGCCGGGCAGGAAATCGCTTTTCGTCGTGAACGGGATCCGGCGCAGATCGTCTGCTGAACGCAGCATCGCGGGGTCGATCCGCTCCTTTCCAAACAACGCGCGGTAGTGCGCGGAGAAAGGGATCACCGTGTCCGCGAGGTAAGTGCGCAGGCGCTGAAGCTGCCAGTCGCGGAGTGGTTTCGGATCAGAGGGCCATCGGGAGTTCATGTTCGTTCGGGGTGGTTTGCGCGAGGGATTTGAGTTGCGGGAGTTGGGCCTCGGCGACGCTGCGACCGAGCGCGATGTGCTTCTTCGGGTCGCTGAAATCGTGCCACACCGCCTCGCCACTCAGCGGGCGCAGCACAATGTCGGCGTCGCGCGCGGACGCTTCGGCGACGCGGGTTTGCGCGCCGTTGATCGCGCGCATCATGGTGTCGATGATGTTGCCGCTCGCGCCGAGATTGAGCTGGCGGCTGATGAACCGGCTGAACCCGCGCCGGGGACGCTCGCGGCCCGTGAGTTCGCGCCGCCCATCGAGCCAGTAGCGGATGCGCTCGGGCGGTGGGATGACGTTCACGGCGATGATGCGCTCGATGCCCATTTCCGCGAGGACATCGACGGGCAGCGGATCGGCGATGCCGCCGTCGATGTAAGTCTCGCCGTCGAGCGTGACCGGCACGCACACGCCGGGGATGGCGATGCTGGCTTGCACGGCGCTGGCCACTTCACCGGTGGAAAAGACGACGCGCTCAAGGCTGTCGATGTGCGTGGCGAGGACGCGGAGCGGGCGGATGAGTTCGGAGAAATGCGCGTGGCCGATGGAGCAGCGCA
>JAYVRQ010000205.1:0-6656 GCA_043776145.1 Chthoniobacteraceae bacterium | reverse complement strand
ATATTGCTTACCCGATCCGACCGAATGAACCCGGCCAACGCCGGTCGAATTCCCGTTCATCGCGCATTCTTTCCCGCGTCTGCCTTTTTCCAGTCGCCGCTCCAGATTCTCAAAAAGTAAAACTTGGGAACGAGGGCGTCGAAACGCCCCGTCTCCATCCAGCGCGCTCCTCGGCCAGCCCAATTCCCCTTATCTTATGAACCTCCTCCAACGCTCGTTTTTTGCATGTCTCGCGTGTTCCGCGATTTCACTCCCTGCTCAGGAATCCAAGACGGGTGGCCCAAGCGCAGCCGTCGGATCGAAAGCCGAAAGTCTTACGGCGGATTTTCAGACGCTCCGCCAGCATTTGGACACCCAAAAGGCCACGCCCGAGCAGCGCATCGCGGCGATGGACGAATGGCGAAAGAAGAACGGCAGCCCGCTGGCTGCCCTGCGCTCGGCGAGAAATCCAGCGAGCCCCACCCCTCCGGTGGCCGAGCTAATCGCCCGGCAGAAACAAGCAGCCCTTTCCCTTGCCGGAACTGACGATGAAAAAGACTTGGCGGAGTTGCAATCGAACGTGGCCGAAGCCGCGAGCAATCGCGGACGCGGTTACAAAACATCGAAAAGAAAAACACAGAACAAAACCCATGACTAATTCAATAATTGCCTCCAAACGCATCCGCTCGATTGGTGGGTGGCTGATGATCCTTATTCTTATACCCCAACCATTGCCAGCCGATCCTGTCGCTGGAACCTCTCTGAATATCGGCCCCACGGATTCCACTGCCAATACAGTAGGAATCTATCAAGGGGGCGCAATCGGGTGGGGGAATACTCTTTCCACGTCGAGTTGTTCCCTCACAGTTGGATGTAGCAACTTATGGTCGGCGAGCATTTATTCCTTTGCGTGTGGTGAGGCGCATCAGTTCTTTGGTTGTTATGCGAGTGCCGCCTTTGGCGTAGAGAATCATCTTTCTTACACATATTACGAATCCGTGTTCGGTTACGGAAATACGGCGACCAGTGGTGGGGCGGATTTCATATCCGGCGCTTTTAATGAAATCAATGCAGGTGTCTCTATTAGTCAAAGTACCTCCGTGTTCGGCGAATCGAATCTTGCCCAGGGTGCGTATGGGTGCTTCCTGGCAGGAATGTCCAATGATCTACGTGAATCCTTTAGCTCTGTGGCGCTGGGCTCCGGGCTTATCGTCTCAGCGTTTTCCGATTCCAGGATCGCCCTGGGCCGGTATAACCTTGGCAACGAAACCGGATCCATTTTGGTGGTTGGAAACGGAAACTGGGACGGCCAGACGGCTACCAGGCGCAATGCACTGGTGGTGTATGAAAATGGCGACGTGGTTATTCCAAAAGCGCAGGGAGACATCCTCATGGGCGAGTTCGGCAACTAGCGTCCGCACCATCGCCCCGCCAATCCGCTTATGAAACGGCATTTCCTTCTGGTTGGAGTTTTTATGGTCGGAACCGCCCTCGTTTTCGCCGCGGACCCTTCCTGGTGGACGAGCGGGAACACACGCATCCTCTCGGCAGGCGCATCGCCGGACAACTACGCCCCGGCCAATCTCGGGCAACTCAAGCTGGTGGTGAAACAGGCGAAAGAGTATCTCGATCTTTATCTGCCGGGGGGCGCGGGACCGGCGATCACTCAAATGGCCGCCAATTTCGAGCCCAGGCAGGAGCAAGGATACACGGCGCAGCAGATCGAACAGTTCAAGGCCGCAAACTACGCGCCCGCCAATCTCGGACAACTCAAAGCGGTTGCCAAACCCTTTTACGACCGCCTCCTCGCTGTCGGCTACGATACGAAGCAAAACCTAATCTCGCACGGCTATCCAAACGCTTGGTCGTTCGACTATCCGTGGAACCCAGCCACGCCCGTTTCCGATAACTACGTGCCGGCCAACCTCGGCCAGCTCAAGATGACCTTCAGCTTCGACATCAGCACCGATAGCGACGGTGACGGGCTGACTGATCTGCAAGAAGCTTCGCTGGGCACCGACCCGCACGCTTCGGATGTCCCGATAAACCTGACCGCGCATGGTCAATGGGCTGGCATCGACCTCGCATGGCAGGCCGGCAGTGCCTCCGCTCCCGATAGCTTCCTTATCGAGCGTCGCGAAAGCATGGATACCGCCGGCCCCTTCACGCCCTGGCAGGAATTGGATTGGGTTCCCGGCACTTCCCCGGAGTACCACGATTTCTGGCTCGAACACGGCGAATACGTCATCTATCGCGTGCGCGCCGTCTTTGGGTCGGGTGAAAATGAGTGGCGCTCCGCCCCGAGCAATCTCGCCCGCGCCGTCCGGTGGATCGACCTCGGCGGCGGCATCTACGGCCCGCCACCCGGTGGCGACGACGGCTCGGGCGGGGGTCCGGTCATCGACCCACCCGGCGGCGATGACCCACCCGGCGGCGGCGGCGATGACCCTCCCATCGACGGCGACGGCGATGGCGACGGCGACCCGGACAATGACGATGATGGCGTCATGGATATCTTCGACCGCTATCCGAACGACCCCAGGCGCAGCGAAGATATTCCTTTTAAGTTTTACGCCGTCTTGAACCCGAACCCCGATGGAACTTTCCAGCCGGCAGCCGAGGATCCCGTGCTGGGGACGACCATACAATTGAACATCAATGACTCCAGCGACTTTGCCTGGGGCGGGCTGGGAAAGACCGCCGACCACGGCGATGATGGCGGCGAAATTTGGGAGTATCGCAGCGCGTGGAGGCAGGGCGATTCGGCTGGGCAGGAAACTGCGGTGCGGCTCTATGAACAACAGGGGAACGGGATTCGTTACTCTTATCTCTACCCGATCGGCGCGGGGGTGCCGAATGCGGCGGGCAGCCACGGGATTTTTGCCGGCAATGTCGGCGTGTTGCGCCTAGTGCATACCGAGGATGGCTGGGTCAGCCCGGACAGCGACAGCGTGAGTGGGCGATACACCATCGAGCAGGGGGTGATTACCTATGAGCTCGTGACGGCTAGGTATGGCGACTGGGTATCGAAGACCTACCTGGGCATCAGCCAGTATGGAAAGCCCTTCGGCCTCGATCGCTTTGCCACCGGCAGCAACAGTTCGCGACGTTATCATCAGCACGCCTCGATTGCCGGTGTGGACATCCCGGCGTTCGCCAGCACGTCTATCATGGAGGGGGAAGTTCCCTATCTGTCCTTGAAGGCGATGAGTCCGACTGGCATCTCGGTGGTGCAGAGGCATGTCGTCCCCGATCCCCCGGTCATGTATCTCTGCGAGCCGGATGGCAGCGCCCGCGTGGTGCCGCTGCCGCTGGATGTCTTCGCGATCAACGACCAGCGCCAGGTGGTGGGCCAGTTGGATCAAAGTTTTCCCAACTCCGATCCAAGCCGCGGCACACTGGGCTTCCTCTGGTCACCGGCGAGTGGGCTGAATGTCTTTCACGACCTGATGCCGAAGGAGCATCGAAAACAATTCCGCAATGCCATACCGTATTTGATTTCCAACCGGGATAAAAAGTTGAAACTCTATCGCATTACCTTCAGCGCGGAATGCTGGAAGACGGTCGGCACGGCGGCCGACTGGGTGGCGGGCACTTTTGTTTTTGAGAAAAAGGACAACAAGGAGCCAACTATTCAGGAAATCTCGCTGCCCTCGGTGGACGATGCCACGCTCGGCCAGCCCCGCCCGATGGATGTGGCTTTCACGGCCCCGACCGTCCCGGGGCCTTTTGCCGGCATGGTCGGCGGAGGCGATGCCCCCACCACCGCCACCGCGCCGGGCGGTGCCGCCGCAGCAGCGCCAGCCGGTCGAAAGCCGGCGATCGTTCCCGACTTCGAGTTTCGCTCCATGGACATCGTCAAAGGCTTCGATCCTTTCCTGGCCGGCGACGTGCATTTCGATGGCGACTCGAGCACGGAAGACCCGATAGATGACAAGATCAATCCCCGCGAATGGTGGACCAGCGTTTGCCAGACGCCCACGCCCACGCCCGCGATTCGCGACCTCAATCTGAACAATCACCTCGCCTTGGTTTTCCCCGGTGGGGTGAAAATTGCCAAAGACTACGAACTGGTCGTCGAACCATCTGTCCCTGTTCCGCCTGGCGACCCTCTTAAGAATTCCTCCAACTGGATCACCTTTACGGACATCTCCCCGCTCGCAGCCGGCAACCAATTGGAAATCAAAGGCAAGGCGTACGTGCCCACTGAAATTGGAAAAGCGAAATTACTGCTCCGGCAGATTTCGACTGCGACTACGCAGGCTGTGCTCAAAGTCATGGTGTTGCCCCATCAACAATTACGGCTCGCGATGTGGGATGTGTATCACCCGGGGCGCGCTGGAACCACCGTGGGCTCTCATTCCACGGCAGCCGATGTGCTCAAGGCCGCGAACGAGGCATTTGCCCAGGCTTGCATTTCCTTTGTGCCGCCCACCGAACCACCCGCCTGGGTGCCGGCACCGATTCCTTATGACGTGAATCCGGCAGATGACGTTTTTGACGACTGGGATCCCACTGAGTTCTCAGCGATGGCGTCAAAGCTCAACCAAGAATATAACAACTTTGCGGAGGCAAACCTTCTTTGCTTACACACGTTCAAGCCGGCAGACTTCCTTGGAATTACATCGCTCGGCGGTCCAATTTCTTTTTTGAATGGCTCAAAGTTGCCGGATTTCGGGGAATTCACATTTACTGCCATGCACGAGCTGGGTCATCAGATGAGTTTAGGAACAAGGGCAATTCCGAATTGGAACAACAAACAGGCAAAAAATCACGACGATGGCAACTGGCCCAAGGCTTACGCTTTGAAAAGTGGGCGGCTGCCAACTTTTAGTATTTCATCGCACCTGGTCACCGCCAGGTCTCTGATGACCACAGGCTATTATCCTTACTCTACTTCTGGCAGGACGGGGATAATGTCCACCTTCTGGCTGCGTCATGAAGATTGGGAAGCGGCGAATACAACCGCCAAAGCTAAAACATTGTCATGGCAAATAATAATTCCCTGATACTTTTTTTAAGCCTCTTTGCCGGTCACGTTGTCGGCCAGAACATGTCGCAGGAGGACTATGCCCGGGAGATAGAGCTGAATACTGCCATTCATCGGCAAGGTCCGCTTAAAATGGAGTTAGTCAGAAATCTTCCAGAGGAACAAAAACAGATCTTAAGGCGATATCACCGCAGGGGGCTTGCGCGCGAGGATGACTTCAGGACAAATCAACAGACCCATCGCTTGGAACTCGCGATGTTGGGCGACGCCGAAGCGCGGAATAAATTCGTAGCAGATTGGTTGCGAGTACGTGAAGGGTGGCCATTGTCCAAGGGTATTGGTGACGACTTGCTTCGACTCGAAAGTCCAGAGGTGATCGCGCAAATTGGCGAAATACTGTTTCTGGATGAGCCAATGTATGCAGGTTCGGATGTTGAGTATCCGGTCCCGCAATATACGACACTCTGCATTATCGTAAGAACATTGAAACATGCTCCAGAGTTCAGCCCGGAGGTGAAAGAGTGGGCCAAGAAAGTGGCATCGGTTGGTAACCACCTGCGAGCGCCCTTCGTCCCAGTGCGGCAATGGTATCGGGAAAACGAAGAATCGCTAAAGCGCGGAGCCTTTGCTGCCGTGCGTCCCGGTCCACCCGTGTTGGAAGAGGAACTCATCACAGTGAAGATCGTTGTTGAACCGCCAACCGAACCACCCCCATCCCGATGGCCTCCACCGGAGCCGCGCCTCCCCATCCCGCCCTACGAATTGCCACCGCTGTTTTCGGGAGGGGAATCCGCCGCGCTCGCCGCCGGTGGCCTCGCCGTGTTCGGAGGACTGTTCTATCTTTGGAAACGGCGAACCTGACCCCGGCATTCCTGCCCGCGCAATTTTCCAAACGACCAAACGATCCCAAGCATTTTATCCATGACGCGATGCACGAAATTGGGCATCAACTAAAGCTGTCTTCAAGGAGCACACCCCCTGCCCTCATTTTGAAGGATAACCACGACAGGGGGAGTCGCCGCGAGTTTATGTTTTACCTACGCGACTGCCCACGTTCCAACTGGCAGGCGGCATTACCATCAGTACGAGTCCCTTAATGACTACGGGTTATATCCCACGGGAAGCCGGACTGTTTATTTCCACTTTCTGGATTCGGCATGAAGATTGGGAAGTAGCCGCTAAGGCCGCTAAAGTTAAACTAACGCCACAGTGACAATTTGGATTCGAGCAATAGCCATTTTGCTGGCCGCGACAGCGGCGGGTGCAGGTTTAAGCGAGACCGAGCGCGATGAGGCTCAGCGACTCGATAGGTTGCTCGATGGGCGCGGGTTAATGCGGATAAACGATGTTAGGAAGTTAAGTCAAGAACAGCGTGTGATACTGTTGCATTACTATCAAGAAAGACGTGAATCGGAGCGGCGCTACACGGGAAGTACATTCATGTTTCTCGATCTCAAACTCGCGATGATGGACATGACATTGGCCATCAACTGAATCTGTCTTCAACGTGTGAACGGGGTCAGCGGCGGCAAAGTCCACCACGGCCGACTGCTGTGGGCGTGCAACAAGTGGCTGCGCTGGGCCTTCGTCGAAGCGAGCTGGGTGGCCGTCGGCTGCTCACCCTACTTTGGCGCGCTCTACAAACGGCAGCGCGACCGCGGCAAAAAAGCCAACACCGCGATTACCA
>JAYVRQ010000204.1:0-6656 GCA_043776145.1 Chthoniobacteraceae bacterium | reverse complement strand
TCATCGCCGAAGCCGATCCCAGCGACACGCCCGGCGATCGCTACAATGCGCGCGAAGCGAGCACCGGGCAGCCCACGCTCACCGTCACGACGGGCGGCACCGCGCCACCCGCGCCGACGTTGATCCGCGTCATCATCCAGTCCGGCCAGTCGAACGCGGACGGTCGCGCCGATGGCAGCGCGCTCCCGACTTCGCCCATCAATCTCCAGGCCCCGCAAGCGAACGTGCCCTTTTACTATTACACCTTCGGCGGCGCGACGAATGGCGACGGCACGCTCGGTACGCTCACGACTTTGCGCCCCGGCGCGACGCAATTTCCCGCTGGCGGCTTCGGCCCGGAAATCACGCTCGGTCTCCGCCTCGCGCCCGCGATCCAGCAGCAGCCCGGCGCGGCGCTCGCCATCGTCAAATACGCGAAGGGCGGCTCGAATCTTTACGCCGACTGGAAGGCCGGTGGCGATGCCACGACGACCAGCGACGGCGCGCATTACGTGACGTTGCAGCGCGTGGTGCGCGATGGCTTGGCGAAGCTGCGCGCGACCTACCCCGGCGCGACGGTGCAACTCGCCGGGATGATCTGGGTGCAGGGCGAAAGCGACCTCGACGCTGGCAGCGCGACCGCGCTCGCCTACGGCGCAAATCTCACGCAGTTCATCGGAGACGTGCGCCAGACCTTCAGCGCGACGCTCCCGTTTTTCTTCAGCCGCATCTCCAGCCAGCAGACGGTCTATTCCGCGCCCGCCGATCCCGATTACCCAAACTACCTCGCGCTCCGCGACCAGCAGGCGCAAGTCGCCGCCAGCGTCGCCAGCGCCTGGCTCGTCGATACCGACCTCGCGGCGATCACGATGAACGCGGACTCTTTGCACTTTGCCACCGGCGGCCAGCAGATCCTCGGCGCGGCCTTTGCGGACCGGATTGCGGACGTGGTAAAGTTGCGCACTTCCGCCTTCGACACGGTGCCCAGCGGCGTGCGGCTCCGGTGGAATGCGATCACGGGAAAAAGCTATCGCGTGCTCACCAGCCCCGCGCTTTCCGGCTGGGCCACCATCCCCGTCGGCGCGACCGGCGAGTGGACGGATACGCAAAGCGCGGGTCTCCCGGCGCGGTTTTATCGGGTGGAAGAAGTGAACGACACCGTGCCCTAAAGCGCGCGATGGATTGCTCGCCTGCGAAAACGAAAGACCCCGAAGAATGGCTCGAAAACGCACCGACCTTTTCGCGCAAGATGGCGGCGGAATTGCGCGAGTGCTTTTTCTCGTGGGAGCCGGATCTCACGGAAGCGATCAAGTGGAACAACCTGTGTTTCTCCGGGCGCAAACTGGTCGCTGGCATCAGCGCGTGCAAAAGGCATCTCGCGATCTTTTTTTTCCGCGGCACCGAACTGCCGGACCCGGCGCGGCTCTTCAATGAATGCGGCGAGAACAACACAAACATCCGCTCCATCCGCTTCATTTCGCTCGAAGAGTTTAACCGCAACGCCCTCCGCACGATGTTGCGCGCGGCGGTGAAATTGGATGCCGACCCGATGATCCCGCCCGCGCCAAAAGTAAAACGCGACCCTTGGCCGGTGCCGGATTTTTTCGCGAAGGCACTGAAGAAAGATCACGCCGCCGCTGCGGGATTCGCGCGGATGTCGCCGAGTTGTCAGCGGGAATATCTGGTCTGGGTCAGCACCGCGAAACGCGACGAGACGCGCGAAAAACGCCTCGCGCAAACGCTCGCCGCGCTGGCCACCGGTAGAAAGTGGGCGCAGCGAAAATGAGCAGTTGACGCGCGGACGCGAAACTCTGGGGAGCGCGCGCGTCTCGCGTGCTGGCGAAGGCGTCCCGCCTTCGCGAACTTTCCTGCGCGTGCGAAATCAGCAGGCGCGCACGACAATAATTCCGCACGCACAGGGAAGTTCGTTTTGGCGGGACGCCAAAACCAACGCTCGGGACGAGCGTGCTACCCGGAGTTCTGCGGACGTGCGCGACCAGTCAAAACACCACCGGCTCGCCCTCGGTCATCATCACGATGCGGTCGCTCATGCCGTGGTGTTTCGCGCAGGCGAGCAGGCGCTCGGGCGGCTCGTGCAACGGCTCGTAGCTGAGGCGGAATGTGCCGTAGTGCATCGGCACCATCCGCTGCGCGCCGAGATCGAAAAACGCCTGGATCGCCTCTTCGGGATTCATGTGAACGTCGCGCCCCGTCGGCGGCTCGTACGCGCCGATGGGCAGCAGCGCGAGGTCGATCGCGTGGCGCTTCCCGATCTCCTTGAAGCCGTCGAAATACGCCGTGTCTCCGCAGTGAAAAATTGTGCGCCCGCCCACTTCGATGATGAATCCGCCGAAGCCGCGATGCGAATCGTGCAGCACGCGCGCGCCCCAATGATGGCAGGGCGTGAGCGTGATTTTCATCGGGCCGAGATCGAAAGTTTCCCAATAGTGCAGCTCGTGGACGCTCTTGAAGCCGAGATCGTGGACGAGATTCCCCACTTCAAAAGGAACGACGATCGGCTGATCCGCCGCCACGGCCCGCAGCGTTTTCCGGTCGAGATGATCGAAGTGCGCGTGTGTGACGAGCACGAGGTCGATGTCCGGCAGGTCGTGCAATTTCACGCCCGGATGCCGCACGCGCTTCACGACTTTCAGCCACTTCGCCCAGTTCGGATCGACGAGCAGATTCTGCCCGCGCGTTTGCAGGAGAAAGGAAGCGTGGCCGATCCACGTCAGCCCGATTTCGCCGTCCTTGAGTTCCGGCCATTCCGGCTTCGCGTGAATGCCCGCGCGTTTCGTGAAAATCGAGGGCAGCCAGACTTCGGTGAAAAAATTCCGGCGATGCCAGCCGTTCTTCGGTTTGAGGCCGATCTTTTTCGCGTGTTTTGCGGCGTGCGGCTTCGTCCCGCTCTTCGCCGACTTGGTGATCTCAGCCTTCGTTTTTGGTTTGCGACGGAACGGATTCGGCACGGCTGGGGACTGTAGGCTGCGCGCCCGGACTGGCAAAACATTCGTGCATGGCGACGTGGTATTTTGAAAACGCAGAGACGCAAAGACGCAGAGGTCGCAGAGACGGATTCCGAAGCGGAAACCTCTGCGATCTCTGCGTCTCTGCGTTCTCAAAATGAGCCATCACCCGGTTCTTGCATCGCGCCCGCGCGCGGTCTGCAATGCGCGGGTGCCGCCGAAAGACGAGTTGCGTCTCGAAATGAAGCAGCGCCTTCGCGCGCTCCATCCAGACGCGCGCGCACTCGCCTCCGAGAAAATCTGCCGCGCCATTTTGGAGGACGGCGCGTGGTGGTCGGCGCGTCTCGTCGCCGCGTTCCTTCCACTCCCCTGCGAGCCGTGCATCGCGCCGCTGTGGAAACGCGCGGATGCTCCGGCGATTTGCATTCCGCGCGTGCGCGGGGAGCGCTGCGATCTTGTCCCGCTGCCTGAAACACGCGCAGATTGGCGGCTGGAGGGCGCGGAATTCGACGCGCTTCCAGCCATCGACTTCGCGGATGTCGATCTCATCCTCGTCCCCGGCCTCGCCTTCACCGCCGATGGAATGCGCCTCGGCCGCGGCGGCGGATATTACGACCGGCTCCTCGAGCGACTCCCGCCGCACACGCGCACGATCGGCGTGTGTTTCGCGACACAACTCGTCGCCGCGCTTCCCACCGAACCGCACGACCGGCGCGTTCAGCGCGTCGTCACGGAATCATCCTTCGTCTGATTCCTCCCCGGACAAAGGCACGCGCATCTCGAACGGCGGGATGCGCGTGAAGACCCGCTCGCCCGCGTCGGTCATTCCGAAAAACGCGCCCTCCGCGACGCTGTCCGTCGCGATGACGTGGTAGCTGTTGTAGGAAAAATGTTCGCCGGTTTCGAGATGCGGAAATTCCCCGACGACGCCATCGCCCTCGACGACGAGGCGGTGATCTTCCGCATCGGTGACGATCCATTTGCGGCCCCGGATTTGCACGGTCTCGGGCGAGTCGTTGTGGATGGTGATGAAATAAACGAACGGGAACGGGCGGTCCTCCGGCGCGTCGAGATTGGGCATGAAGACGACGCGATCAATGGTGGCGCGCAGTCCTTCGAGTTCGCGAATCGCAGTCGGCATGGCGCGGAGCGTAGCGGGCGGGGAGGGGATGACAAACACGCGCGCCGAAATTTTTTTTGTGACGCGCATGAGATTCGATGAATGAATTTCAAAAGCGGCGAGTCTCATTTTACGAACCGCCATGAAACAAAAAGTCCTCTCCCTTGCTCTCATCCTTGCCGCGCTGGCTGCTCCCATTTTTCCACAAACGGCGCGCGCCGAGGTCGAGGTGTCGTTCGATTATTTTTACGATGCGCTCTCGCCGTTTGGCGAATGGATCGAAGTCGGCGATTACGGCCTGTGCTGGCGACCCACGGGCGTCGGCGAAGATTGGACGCCCTACTCGGATGGGTACTGGGCTTACACCGATGCGGGCTGGACGTGGGTGAGTTACGAGGATTGGGGCGGCATCACGTATCACTACGGGCGCTGGGTGCATGTGCGCGGTGAGGGCTGGGTGTGGGTGCCGGAATACCAGTGGGGACCGGCGTGGGTTTCGTGGCGTTCGAGCGATGATTACGTGGGCTGGGCGCCGCTGCCGCCCGAGGCGCGCTGGGAGCAGGAGACCGGCTTCAGCACTTGGGTGGACACGAGCTACGACATCGGGCCGGACAATTATCGCTTCTGCAACACGCGCGATTTCGGCTCGCCGTTCCTCGCGCCGGTGCTGCTGCCGTGCGAGCGGAATGTGACGATCATTCAGAGCACCGTGAACATCACGAACATCTGCTACAACCACGCGAGCACGGTGGTCTTTTGCGGCGGGCCGAATTTCGTGAACATCAACCGGTACTGCCGCCGGCCCGTGCCCGCGCTGCGACTCTCGTGCGAAGACCGCCCGCCGCGCGACGAGCACGGTCACGCGCCGCCGCAGGTGTTGCGCGGAAATCTGCTCGCGGTCTATGCGCCGAAAGTCGCGCGGCCCGCGGACATCCGGGCGCTGCCGATCAAGCCGCAGAAAGTGATCGCGGCGGACAAGATCAATCGCGGATGGAACCGCGTGCCCGGCGGCGCTGCGCAGCAGGAGCTTCGGCAAAAGCTGGGCAAACAGAGCGCGGGGCTCACGCCCGCGACCGCGCCGGCACGCCCGCTGCGCGCGGAGGAACTCAGCAGCATTCCCAAAAAAGCCGATCCGAATGCAGCGGTGCCGGGCGCTCCGGGAAGAGTGAAGCCCGCGCGCAAACCCGAGGCTATTGCGGGCACGCCGCCAGTCTCGCCCTTGCTCGGCCAGTCGCTCCCGCCGCAGCGGCCTCGTCCGATCATTGATCCGAAACCGCAGCCGAATCCCGTCGAGCCGGTGGTGAAAGTGCCGCAGGTTTCCGTGTCCGAGCAACCGCGCGCGGAGCGTCCCGCGAATCCGTTGAAGCAATTTCAACCCGAGCCGCAGCCCGCGCAAAATCCGAACGTCGCGAAACCCGAACGTGCGCTCCCACCCGCGCCGCGCCAGCCGCAGCCTGCGACCGTGGACGAAAACGCACGCGCCGCAGAGAAGGCGCTGCGCCGCCAGCAGCGCGAACAACAAGCGTCCGTCCAGGCGCAGCAAAACGCGCAGCGCGCCACCGAAGCCACGCGCCGTCAGCAGGACGCTGCGCAGCGTTCCCCTGAAATCCGGCAGCAGCCTCCTCAAGCGCCGCAACCCCCGCGCCAGCAAATGCCGCAGGCCGACGTTGCGCGGCAGCAACAGGAGGGGGCGCAACGCTCGAACGAATTTCGCAGGCAGCAGGTGCAGCAAGTCGAGGCTGCCCGGCAGAATCAGGAAGGCGCGCAGGGGGCGAACGAACTGCGCAATCAACAGGCGAAGCAGCAGCGTCAGGAGGCGAAACAGGCTGAAGCCGCGCGGCAAAATCAGGAGGCTGCGCAGCGTGCGAATGAATTGCGCAACCAGCAGGCGCAACAGCAGCGCCAGCAGCAGGAATCCGCGAACCGCGCGAACGAGATGAGGCGGCAGCAAATGCAGCAGCAGCAACAGCAGGCGCAGCAGATCGCAGCGGCGAGGCAACAACAGCAGGCTGCCCAGAGTGCGAACGAAATACGCCATCAGCAACGGCAGCAGGCGCAGCAAGCCGAAGTCGCGCGCGTCCAGCCACCGCCCCCGCCGCCGCGTCAGGCCCAGCCTGCATCGCAGCCCGGCGGATCGTCGGGCAAGGACGGCGACGATGAGAAAAAGAAGCGCCGCGGGCGTTGAGAAAATCGTTTGAGCTTTGGCTCAAAGTGGACGCGCTGGCGCGGGCAAATGTCAGGGCTCGCGCCATGTTCTCCAAACAGCCACCCTCGAATCCATGAACAAAAAATTCGCAGGCGGCTGCTGTGGCATCATCGCCCTCGCCCTCGTGGCGTTCATCGTCTTCGGACTTTTCAACGTCCGGCACACTTTCCAAAGAAGCAGAAGCTGGATCGGAGCGCAGATCGACGACGCGAAGCACCGATCCGCCGTCGAGTCCGCCTGGCAGCCGCCGACCGCGAAGCCCGATGCGCTCTGGTTTCCCGCCGCCGTGGACAGGTGGACGCTCAGCCTCAGCGAGGACATCGCCGCCGTGCCCGATCTGCAACTCGACCGCGCCGGACGCCGCGGAAAGTATCGCGGCGAAAAG
>JAYVRQ010000203.1:0-6668 GCA_043776145.1 Chthoniobacteraceae bacterium | reverse complement strand
TGCGGAGCGATTTCATGGGCGTGGTTGGAGCGATTTAGCGCGACCAAGTGGGTTCGGAAATCTGCCCGAGGCCGCTCACGAGAGTTGTCCGCTGGCCGGTCTGGGTGTCGAGCAAAATGAGCGCGCCGCCGGCGGCGAAAATCAAATGCCGCGAATCCGCGCCCCAGCGCGGATCCTGGCCGTCGCCAAGCGTGCGGACCCCACCGCCCGCGAGATCGAGAACTGTGACCTGGAAGCCGCCGCCGCGGGTGTTGAAGGCGATCTTCTTTCCATCGGGCGACCAGTTCGGCTCGGTGCTATAGCTGCGGCCCGTCGGCACGGTGCGTCCGCTCCCGCCGCCTGCGGAGATGCGGTAGAGCTGCGAGCCGCCGCGATCGTCGCTCGAATATATGATCTCGTCCCCATCCGGCGACCACGTCGGCGAACTCTCCGAGCCGCTCGTGTGCGTGAGCCTGCGCGCGCCGCCGCCGCCCGAGCCGGTCACGTAAAGCTCAGGGTTCCCGTCCTTGCTCAGCGTCACGGCGATGCGCCCGCCGTCGGCGGAAAAAACCGCGCCGGTGTTCGTGCCGGGATATTTCATGATGCGATTGCGCGAGCCGCTGCCGAGGTCAATTTCATACACGTCGGGGTAGCCGCTCTGGTAGCCGGTGTAGAGCAGCCGCCGCCCGTCGGGGCTCACGCACGGGCCGACGCTGATCGCGTTGTCGTGTGTGAGTTGCACGAGGTTCAAGCCGTCGGCGTCGCAGGTGTAAATTTCCTTCTTCCCCGAGCGCGTGCCGACGAAGGCAATCTTCGTGTTCGCGAAACCGCGATGGCCGGTGAGCGTCTCGACGATTTCATCCGCGAACGCATGAACCCGCGCGCGCGCCGAGCCGCCGAAGGTTTTCGAGAGCACCGTCTTCCCGCCGCGATCCGTTACAGTCCCGCTGAGGCCGCCTGTTCCCGTCGCGGTGAAAGCCGCCGCCGCCGCTGGCACGACGCTGAAAAAACCGGAACGCAGCAAGTCGTCCTGAAGGATTTTCGCATCCGCGCCGGAGAGTCCCGCGATGGCGATGCTGAGCTTGTCGTTTTTGGAAATCGTGATCGTCGGCGCGTCCTCCGCCGACGCGATCCCGGCGGAAAAAATGCAGAGCATCGTGAGAGTTTTTTTCATGGCGCGCGGACGCTAGCGCATTTCAAAAAAAAGCACGAACAAACCGGCGTTGCGTGTTAATTTCCGCGCCATGAAAAAGCGGATCCTCGTCAGCACCTGTGCCGTGCTCTTCGTCTTCAACGCGCTGCTCGGAGTCGTTGCGTATCGCGCCATCGCCGAGAATGACGGCAGGGAAAAACCCGACGCAGGCTATTCCAGCATGGCCGTCTTTGCGCGCGCGATGCAGTTGATCCGGCAGGATTACGTGGACGAGAAAAAAGTGGATTACGAGGAACTCACCCACGCGGCGCTGCGCGGGATGCTCGGCAATCTCGACCCGCACTCGCAATTCATGGAGCCGCGCGATTTCAAGGGAATGCAGGACGACACGAACAGCCGCTTCGGCGGACTCGGAGTGATGGTCGAGGTCCGCGATGGGAATCTCGTCATCGTCTCGCCGATGGAAGGCTCGCCGGGATTTCGCGCGGGGCTGCTGCCGGGCGATCAGATCATCAAGATCGACGGGCAGCCGACCGACAAATTCGACATCAGCGAAGCGACCAATCTGCTGCGCGGCGAGCCGGGGACGAAGGTGACGCTGACGATCCTCCGCGCCTCGAGCAAGGAGATCAAAGATTTCCCGCTGACGCGCGAGAACATCAAAGTCGCGAGCGTGAAAGACGCGAGGCTGCTGCCGCCCGAGCAGGCCGGCGAATTCAAGATCGGCTACGCGCGCATCACGCAATTCAACACACCGACGGCGGGCGACCTCGCGGCGAAACTCGATGAACTCGAAGGCCGGGGAATGCAGGCGTTCGTGCTCGATCTGCGCTACAATCCCGGCGGTCTGCTGCAAAGCGCGGTCGAGGTCGCGGGGCAGTTTCTCGAGCCGAAAAAAGTGGTCGTCACCACCGAGGGCCGCTCGCTTTCGCAGAACAAAAGCTACGCGGTGCCTGCGGGCATGAAGCAGCGCCCGAACTATCCCGTCGCGCTGCTCATCAACAACGGCAGCGCGAGCGGATCGGAAATCGTCGCGGGCGCGCTGAAGGATTTGCACCGCGCGATTCTCGTCGGCGAGACCACGTTTGGAAAAGGCTCGGTGCAAAGTGTCGTGCAGCTTCAGGACGGCTCGGCGCTGCGGCTCACGACCGCGAAGTATTACACGCCGGGCCACCAGGTCATCCACGAGCACGGTGTCGCGCCGACGATCCGCGCGACGATGACGGCGGAGCAGGAGCGGCTGCTGATGCTGCAACGGCGCGAGGATGCCGGCGAAAATGACCGGAAAGAACTTGCGGGCTTTCACGACACGCAACTCGATCGCGCGGTCGATGCGCTGAAAGGCGTGCTCATTTACGGCGGCAAAAAGGCTGCGGCCAAAGAGTGAGCGGCGAAGCCACAGTCCTCGCGATCGAGACTTCGTGCGATGAAACGGCGGTCGCGATCCTGCGCGGCGACGCGCTGCTGGCGAGCGAGGTCGCCTCGCAGATCGCGATCCATGCGCCCTTCGGCGGCGTGGTGCCGGAGGTCGCGTCGCGCAATCACCTGCGAATGCTCAAGCCCGTGCTGCACCGCGCGCTCGCGACCGCGAAAATCAAATTGGAATCCGTGAACGTCTTCGCCGCGACCACCGGGCCGGGGCTCGCGACTTCGCTGATGATCGGCACGTCCGCGGCGAAAGGGCTCGCCGTCGCAGCGGGCAAACCGTTCCTCGCGATCAATCATCTCGAAGGCCACCTGCTCTCGCCCTTTTTCGGAACGCCGGAAGGCGTGCGCCCCGCCGTCGGCCTCGTCGTCAGCGGCGGCCATACGCTGCTCGTCGATGTCGAAGGCACCGGCGCATACCGCCTCCTCGGCCAGACCTGCGACGACGCCGCCGGCGAGGCTTTCGACAAAGTCGGCAAGCTGCTTGGCCTGCCATATCCCGGCGGCCCGAACGTGAATCATCTCGCGCTCGGCGGCGACCCCAAGGCGCATCCCTTCCCGCGCAGCATGATCGACTCGGGCGATTTCGCGTTCAGCTTCAGCGGCCTGAAAACCTCGATGCGCTACCTGCTCCCCAAACTCGAAACGCTGCACCTGCCCGACCTCTGCGCCTCCTTTCAGGAAGCCGTCGTCGATGTGCTCGTCGCGAAAACGATGCAAGCCGCCGCCGCGACCGGGCGCGGCGTGGTCGCGCTCAGCGGCGGCGTGAGTTGCAACACGCGCCTCCGCGAAAAGATGGCCGAAGCCTGCGAAGCCCACGGCCTTGAACTCCTCGTCGCCGACCCCGCGCTCTGCACCGACAACGCCGGCATGATCGCCCATGTCGCCGCGCTGAAATTCGCGCGCGGCGAAACCTCCGCAGTCACCGCCGACATCGACCCGAACCTGCGGCTGGTGGCATGAAGCTCACTAAGGGAACCGTTGGATGGAATACAAGTCGGGGGATTGATCGCGCCGGAGGCGCAGCAGAGATTAGCCGGTGGTGAAGCGAGTCCGCGAGCGAGAACCACCGGATCAACCAGTATCAGGAGGGTGCGCCCCGGCAGGGGCGCGAGAAGGGGACCGGTCAGCAGCCAACATTTCTCCCGCCCTTTCAGGGCGGGTTCGCTTTTTGCGGAAAGTCCGGTGGTTGCGCTCGCGGACTCGCTTCACCACCGGCTAATCTCTTCTGCGCCTCCGGCGCAATCAACCGATCCGTGGTATTCAACCGATCCGTGGTATTCCAACGGTTCCCTTAGCTATCTGCGCCACACCGCAGAGCTATGACGATTCGCGAACACGACTGCATTGTGCTCACCAGTAACCTGCCAGAAGACGGCCTGCTGGCTGGCGACGTCGGCACCGTCGTGCATATCCACGGCGAAGGCGCGGCCTGCGAAGTCGAATTCATGACTTTCACCGGGCAGACCGTGGCGGTGGCGACAGTGGAAGCCGCGCAATGCCGCCCGGTGAACGTGCGCGACATCAGCCATGTGCGTGAACTCGCGGTGAGTTGAATTCGATATTCCCGCGCCAGCAGCGAGTCAGGGTGAAAGCGGCACACGCCAGACGACTTCCTGCTTCGCATCGCCGTGGTGCCGCGACACGATGAGGCCGTCGTCCGTGCGGAGGTAGCGGAGGGATTGCCCCTCGATGCGATCCGGCGGAAGCGCGGGCAGAAAGCCGGGCACGAGTCCACCCAGGCTCTCGGGGAAGGCACCGTACCGTATGCGAAAGCGGACCAGCGCGCAGGCAATGCGGCAGAGGTCCACTTCGGCTTGCGCGTCCAGCGCCACGCGACGGTTGTCGCCAGCGAGGTAGCGTGCCGTGCCGGCCATGAACCAATAGGGAGTCCAGAGTTGCCAGGGTCGCAGTTCGCGGGATTCGTGGTGTGGAGGTTCAGCGGAAATGTCGTCGTGCCACTCGTTCAGGTGCCGCTGATTTTGCGCGATCCAACCCTGCGGGACCAACCGCAACCACGAGTAGCGGGTGAGTTTTTTCCGATCGTTGGAATAGTAGGTTTCCAGAAAAGAACCGTCCGCCTTTGCCTCGTCCATGATCGAGTTACAAAACGCGCGTTCGCTGGCCATCGCGTGCTGAACAGTCCTGTCTAAATCGACTTCGCGCAGCACTGTTTCGATCGCGGCGAGTTGTGCCTCCGACCATTTTTCTCGCACGATGCCGTGCCAGACGCTCTCTGTCGCGATTGGCGTCAGAATTACGCGCAGCATCCCGGCGAGCAGCGTCGGCTGGCCGTCGAACATTTCCGCCAAGCGATACTGCACGCGCCAGTCGATGAGCGCCTCCTCCGCGCGACCGCCCGCGAGCAGGCACGCGATGCGCAGGCTCAAGCGCCGGCTGAGCGAGAGCGTGCCGTTCAGGTGGAAAATGTCCGCGTCTTGCGCGCTTTCGCTGGCACCGAAAATTTGATTGCGCGGTCGCGGCAGCGCGCCGCGGAACTGCGCGAGGACGGGCTCGAAATCTTCCATCGCGCGGAGCACGTCCGCCGCGGGATCTTCCGTCCGCGCGGACAGCCGTCCGCTGCGTTCAAAACACTCGCGCCATGCCTCGAAATCCACGGCCTCGCCGGAGCGGGCACTATAAAGTCCCGACATCAGGCGAAGACGCAGGCTGTTCTCCGCGTCGAGATCGACGGGGTGGCCGTCGTGTCCGTTTCCAAATGCGTCGCTGGTGTCCGGAAGTTTGGCGAGCCTGCCAGCCGCTTTGCTCACGGATGCCTCGCCCGATCCGAGCTGGCGCAGGAAGGGAATCGCCGCAAAATTTTCCGCATCCGGAACGGGCGGCGGATCGAAATCGCGCCAGTCGAGCTTCACCCCGCGCGCCGCGGCCTCGCGGCGGTACCGCTCCCACGTCGCCCGGCCGCGCGCATTTTCCACCTGGTAGAAAACGACGATGACCGTGACCAGAATGGCGAACGCGAAGGCGAGCCGCTGCCAGAATTTTCGCGAAGCGAGAAAGCGAAGCGAGGGCCGTCTCATCGGGAGGTCTGGCTGGATTGAAATTCGCGGATCATCTCCCGCAAATCGCGACTCGCAAACAGCGGCGCGGCGGGGACGGCGCTGTTCGTTTTCGCGAGCGGGCGCTCCGGGCGCGTGACGAGTTCGTTCGCGAGCGCCGCGAGGCACAGGCCGGCCATCGCGCCCCACGCCAGCGGCGAGGGCCACAGCCAGTCGCGCCAGGTCCACGGCTCGTTCGCGGGCGCGGGTCGCGCGAAAATTTCCAGCGCGCGCCGCAGTCCTTCCGACTGCGCCGCGGCATCGACCGGCGGCACGCGCAGCGAGGCGAGGCGCGCTTTGAGTTCATCATCGTGCATGGCGGGTGAGCAGGGTTTTGAGTTTTCGTTTCGCGATGAAAATGCGCCACGAGACCGTGGCCTCCGCGCAGCCGAGGACGCGCGCGGCTTCGCGATGATTCATGTCTTCAAAAAACACGAGCACCACTGCCGCCCGCAGCTCCGGCGCGAGCGCGGCCAGAGCCTCCCGCGCTTCCTCGAAATCCGCCGCGCGCTCCGTCCGCGCGAGCGCCGCGTGCGCGTGCGCCGCCTCCGCGAGACGGCGCCGGCGGCCTTCGCGCCGCTGCCAGTCGCGCACGGTGTTCGCGCAAATCTGGAAGAGCCAGTGACGGAAAGGCGCGTCGGGGCGGAAGGCCGGGAGCGCGCGCGCGGCCTTGATGAAAGTCTCCTGCGCGAGATCCTGCGCGTGGGCGCGGTCGAGGCAGAGGCGGTAGGCGAGGGCGAAAATCATCGGATGGTATTGGTGGTGAAGCGCGGCGAACGCATCGGCTTCCCCCGCAATCGCTGCGCGGACGGTCGTGGCTTCGTCGAGTTCGGGCGGGTCCGCGAGCGGCATGTGGAAAGTTCGGGAATGGAACGCCCGCCGCGCGTGAATCCTTGGAGCTAATTCAATATTCCCGCGCGAGTAGCGAGTCGGCGATCTCGCGGAGGATCGCGCCACTCGCGCCGAAGGGTTTGATCGCCGCGTGCGCCGCGCCGGTGAGCCGCCGCGCTTCGGCGCGCGATTTTTCGAGGCCGTAAATCGCCGGGTAGGTCGCC
>JAYVRQ010000202.1:0-2078 GCA_043776145.1 Chthoniobacteraceae bacterium | reverse complement strand
CCGGGGAAGACGGTCGAGGCCGGGCAGGCATTGGCGGTGCTGGTGGAGAGTTAGCGCGGGCGCGAGTTCCGGATCGCGCGCGCGTCTTTACCCACGCGCTGCGCAATACGCCCGCCAGCCGCCGTATTCGCTGATGTCGCGCTGGCCTTCGCAGAGGATGGGTTCGGCGACGACGCCCAGCGTTTCCGCTCCGCTGAGCAGACTTACCTTTCCGATGCACAGGCCGGGTGGTTCTTTGAGAAGAATCGAGGCGAGACCCTGCGGCGGGACACTCCAGACTTCCACGGCGACGAAGATTCCGCCGCTCGCCACACGCACCATGCCGGGGTGCTTGTCATTGATCGAGTAGAGGCGATAACTAGCTACGGTGCAGTCTTCGCGCACGAACTCCGCGCCGGCGGCGAGCATGTTGGGATTGAGTTCCAGCCCGCGCATGAGCGTGCCGTTGACAGCCAAGAGGGTGCGTTCTTCGCTCATTTAGACGACGAGGTATTTCTTCACGACTTCATCCGTCAAGTCCGCAACGGGTCCGGCGCAGACGACGGCTCCGCGATCCATGATCGCGAAGGTGTCCGCGAGTTCTTTGCAGAAATCGAGATACTGCTCCACGAGCAGGATGGACATATTGCCTTCCTTCCTGAGCAACTTAATCGTCTCGCCGATCTGGTCGATGATGTTGGGCTGAATTCCCTCAGTGGGCTCGTCGAGGATGAGGATTTTTGGCTCGGTGAGCAGGGCTCTCGCGATGGCTAACTGCTGCTGCTGTCCGCCGCTAAGCATTCCGCCTTTGCGGGGGAGGAATTCTTCCAGGATGGGGAAGAGGCCGAAGATGCGGTCGAGCTGCCCGTTCACTTTTTTGCCGTGGGCGATGGCTCCGATGAGGAGATTCTCCTGCACGGTGAGATGCGGGAAGATCTCGCGCCCCTGCGGGACGTAGCCGATACCCATTCTCGATCGAGTCTCCGGGTTGTGGCCGGTAAGTTCCTCGGTGTTGAGTTGGATGCTGCCAGCGCCGGGTTTTAGCAGGCCGACGATGCTTTTCAAAGTGGTCGTCTTGCCCACGCCGTTACGACCCATGAGGCAGGTGACGGCGGCGTTGGGCACCTCCAGATTCACGCCGCGGAGGATGCGGGAGCCGCCGATGCTGACTTCGAGGTTTTTGACGGTAAGCATGTGTAGTTAGTGTTTCTGCTTCCTCCCGAGATACACTTCGATCACCCGCTCATTGTTCTGCACTTCATCGACCGCTCCCTCGCAAAGGACGTGGCCTTGGTGCAAGACAGTGACTTTGCGACCGGCGGCAATTTGGCGGACGAAGACCATGTCGTGCTCGATGACAACGATGGTATGCTTCCCCGCGAGGCTGAGGAGGAGTTCGCCGGTGCGATGGGTTTCCTCGTCGGTCATGCCAGCGGCGGGTTCATCGACGAGGAGGAGCTTGGCGTTTTGGGCGAGTAACATGCCGATCTCCAGCCATTGCTTTTGCCCGTGCGCGAGGGCTCCGGCTTTCCAGTCGGCTTTGTCGGTCAGGTTAATGGTCTTGAGGATTTCGTGGATGCGGTCGCGCTGCGTGGAGTTGATGCGCGAGAAGAGCGAGGCCCAGACTCCGCGCGAGCCTTCCAGGGATAGGACGAGGTTCTCGAAGACGGTGTGATCGGTATAGACCGTGGGGGTTTGGAACTTCCGACCGATGCCGAGCCGGTAGATTTCATACTCGTTCATCTCGGCAAGGCTGTGCGTGCCTTCAAACTCGATGGTGCCCGTGTCCGGCTTGGTGCGGCCGGTGATGAGATCGAGAAAGGTGGTCTTGCCCGCGCCGTTCGGGCCGATGACGGTGCGGAGTTCGCCGGCGTCGAGATAGAAGTTCAGGTCTGTGATCGCGCGGAAGCCGCTGAACGATTTGTTCACGCCCTCGGCGGAAAGGAGGAAGGGGATTTGGGTGCCTTCGATCTTCATCTATTCGGACTTGGCGGGTGCGGGGATGGATAGCTCGGGTGTGCCTGCCTGGCGTTTGGCAAGCAGCGCCCTGATTTGCGCGGGGATGCCTACGATGCCTTTGGGCAGGAAGAGCACGATGA
>JAYVRQ010000201.1:0-6745 GCA_043776145.1 Chthoniobacteraceae bacterium | reverse complement strand
CGTTCCTCGACATGCCGCGCGATTACAGCCCGCTCGTGGAAGCGCCGGCCCTGCGCCAACTGGTGGTGAAAAGATGCCCGCCCGTGGAAATGGAAGTCGCGGCGATCAACGCGGGGCTCCAGCCGTGGGACGATCTTTTCCTCGCGCCCGAGCCGCGCCCGCTGCCGCCGCTGCGCCTGATCGTGGCGCCTCACGGGAAACAGCCGCAGCGTCATCAGGAACATCTTTCACCGGGCGAAACAAGCCCCGCGGACGCCGGGCTGCGCGAGTGCGAGGGCCGCTGGGTGAAGGCGTTCGCGAAGCGCATCATTTCCGAACGCGTCGGTCACAGCGACTGGGGCATCGTCGAGGCCCACGGACTTTTGCACTCTTTCAATGCCACCATCGAGTCCTTCGATGTGGTGGAAAAACTGCCCGTCATCATCGGGGCGATGCGCGAAGTTCTCGCGGCGCTGCGGCATGAATACACGGCTTCCTTCCACGTCTGGCTGAAAGTGCGCCTGCCGGAGCCGAGCCCCGCGCAGAAGAAGCTCGAAATGAAATTGCGCGATGCGGAGGACGAGCGGGATTACGAGCAGCGCCAGCGCGACCATCAGGAATATCTGGAGCGCCTGCATCAAATGGAACTCAAGCAGCAGCAGGGCGTGGAAATCGACCCGGCGGAATTTTCCCCACCCGAGCCCGAGCCCGAGCCCGAGCCCGAGGAGGACGACGAGGACGACGAGGACGAGAACGGCGACATCGCGGTGAAGACGGACCCCGATCCACCGCGGCGTTTTTTCGAGGACGACTCGCATCCGCTCGCGGACAACTACCGGCTGATGGGACATGTCACGCTGGATGAAATGTGGGTGCTGAATCATCACCGCGGCATTGCCTGCCACCTGATGCTGCGCGAGCCCGACCTGGAATTCCCCGAGGAAAAAAACGGGGAAGGAGACTGAGGGCATCCACAAAAAAGGAAGCCGCGCCGTTTACGAATTGATCGTTGCGAGCGCGCGTGCGGCTCCCGCAGGATGCGCGATGCCTTCCCACGATTTCGATGTGCTGATTGTCGGAGCCGGGGCGGCGGGGATGATGTGCGCGATCGAGGCGGGACGGCGCGGGCGGCGCGTGCTGCTGCTGGAACATCAGGAGTGCGTGGGAAAAAAAATCGCGATCTCGGGAGGCGGGCGCTGCAACTTCACCAACATCGACGCTTCCCCCGCGAACTATCTCTCGGGACAACCGGACTTTTGCAAATCGGCGCTCGCGCGTTACACGCCGTGGGATTTCCTCGCGCTCGTCGAGCAGCACGGCGTCGCGTATCACGAGAAAAAACTCGGGCAGCAGTTCTGCGATGAAAGCGCGCGCCGCATCATCGACTTGCTGCTCGCGGAATGCGCGGCGGTGAAGGTCGAGGTCCGCACGGGCTGCCGCGTCGGCGAGGTGCGGAGGACGGATCGCTTTGAGGTGGCGACGAGTCTCGGGGATTTTCGCGCGCCATCGCTGGTGATCGCGTGCGGCGGATTGTCGTTTCCGAAACTCGGTGCGAGCGACTTCGGCTACCGGCTCGCGCGGCAATTCGGGCTCGCGATCACGGAACTGCGGCCCGGCCTCGTGCCGCTCGCTTTTGGCGCGGAGGAACACGCGCCGCTGCGCGAACTGAGCGGGCTCTCGCTGCCGGTCGTCGCGCGGCATCGCGGCGCGGAGTTTGCGGAAAATCTGCTCTTCACGCATCGCGGCATCAGCGGGCCGGCGGTGCTGCAAATTTCATCGTACTGGCGGGAAGGCGAGACGCTGCACTTCGATCTGCTGCCGGGTGTGAGCGTCCGCGATTTCCTCGCCGCCGCGCGCCGCGAACGCACGGACCTCGCCACGCTCCTGAGCCGCCACTGGCCGCGCCGTTTCGCCGAAGCCTGGTGCACGCGGCATTCCCCCGCGAAGCCGCTCCCACAATGGAATGCCGCCGAACTCGCCGCCGCCGCCGCGCATCTCGAAAACTGGCCGCTCACCTTCCCCGCGACCGAAGGCTACGCGAAGGCGGAAGTGACGCTCGGCGGCGTGGACACGCGCGGGCTTTCCTCGAAAACGATGGAGGCGCGCGGCGTCCCCGGCCTGTATTGCATCGGCGAAGTCGTGGATGTCACCGGCTGGCTCGGCGGCTTCAATTTTCAGTGGGCGTGGGCGTCGGGACACGCGGCGGGGCAGTTCGTGTGAAGCGCGGTTGACACCGCCGGGAGCGCCGCCTACGAAACGCCGCATGGCTGAACTTCACCAATCCAAAAGCGTCGCGACGAGCGACGTGCAAATCACGGGCTCGCTCATCTTCAAGGGCGAGCTGGTGTTCGATGGGAAACTCAGCGGCGGGGGAATCATGGGGCGCGTCCTGACGATCGGGCCGACGGCGAAGGTCGATGGCGACATCGAATGCGACGCGCTTTCGATCGCGGGCGTGGTGAATGGGAACGTGTCGGTGACGGGCAAGTGCGAACTGCACGCCTCCGCGCAGCTCGTGGGAAATCTGAACACGTCGCGCCTCGTGATGGCGGACGGCGCGACCCTGATCGGGCAGGTGCAGATCCGCCCGACCGGCGCGAGCGTGCGGAAGTAGGGCGGGCACTTTCCGCGGAGGCTCGCGGACCGGGGCTGAATGTGCGCGCTGGAATACGCGCGCGGTTTCGTGCCTCCTATCCGACTCCATGAACCCCGCGACGCCCCGACGCCACACCGGCTGGCTGCAAAGCCTGCGGACCAAGATCGCGCTGGCGATGGGCGTCGTCGCGCTCACGACCACCGCGGCGATCATCGTTCCCGCGCTGCAACTGCGGCGGAAAGCGGTGCTCACCGATTTCCAAATCTTCGTGCGCAGCGTGGCCGGGACGACGGCGCTGGCGCTCGAGGGCGATGCGCTCGGGGAAATCCACACGAACGCGGACGCGGCGGGCGCGGCCTTCCGGCAGGCGCGCACGGTGCTGGCGCGGTCGCGCGCGGTGAACAATCTGCGCGAGGAGGAAATTTACATTCTCCGTCCGCTCATCGCGCCGACGGACACGGAGTTCGTCGTCATGCTTCAGGAAAAAACATTCGTCGGCGACCGCTACTACATGCTCGAAAAAAACCTGCCGCCTTTCATCGAAGCATGGCAGACCGGCACGCCGACCAGCACCGGGCTGTATCAGGATGTTCACGGGCGCTGGATCAGCGGCTACGCGCCGATCCTCGGGAGCAATGGGAAGCCCGTCGCGATCATCGAAGTCGATGCGGAAGTGAGCCGCTACTACGCGGAACTCGACCGCGCGCTGTGGCTCTCGCTCGCGCTCGGCGGCGGCGCGCTGCTCGTGGGAATGCTGCCGGGGCTTTGGCTCGCGGGCGGCATCACGCGTGGGCTGCACGGGCTGATGGCGGGCATCCAGCGATTCCGCGCGGGCGAGACCGCGGTGCAGGTCGCGGCGGAGTCGAACGACGAAGTCGGGATGTTGAGCGCCGCGTTCAACGATCTCTTCGACGGCCTCCAGGAAAAATTCGCGCTGCTCCCGTACGTCTCGCGGCTGAATGCGGAAGCCGTGCAGCGCAGCCGCACCGACCCCGCGTGGCTCATGGGCCGCGAGCAGGATGTGATGGTGCTCTTCGCGGACATCCGCGGCTTCACGAGCTTCGCCGAGGAGCGCGACGCGCAGGCGCTCGTGCGCGAACTGAATCAGTTGCTTTCCGTCCAGGCCGACGTGGTCATTTCCGCCGGAGGTGACGTGGACAAATTCATCGGCGACGCGATCATGGCCGTCTTCCTCGATTCCACGGACACCGCAGATCAGGTCTTCGCGTGCGCGCGGCAGCTCATCGAGCGGGTGAATTCCGAGATCACCGTGCAAGGCTGGCCGCTGGCACTTGGCATCGGCATCCATCGCGGGCAGGCGGTCGTCGGTTCGATTGGCTCGGCGACGCGGCGCGATTTCACGGCGATCGGCCACACCACGAATCTTGCCGCGCGCCTCTGCTCGCAGGCGGGTGCGTGGGAAATTCTCTGCACCGCTGCCTTCCACGCCACGCTCAGCACGGAATCGCAGGCGGCGTTCACGCTGACCGAGCCGATGCACTTCAAAAATGTGCAGCAGAGCGTGGCGACTTACTCCTGCGCGATCCGCGTGCGGGAGACGGCGATCCTTTGATCGGCACGCTACGGCTGCCGCAAAACCACGAGCCGCGCGAAGCGTTTGCTGCCGGGGACGAGCACTTCGCCCGCAGTCACAAGCCGCATCGGCACTTCGGGCGCGATCCCATTATCCGAGACCAATGCCGCGCCGGTCGGAGCCGCGCCGGCGATGCTCTGGACGATGGTGGTCCACGTCACAAGGTCCGGGCTCGTTTGCAGGCGGTAGGTCAGATCGGTCGCGCGCGGGTCGCGACGGAAGGTGACGGTGAACTGCGAGCCGTTTGCATTCGTGACCGCGGTGAGCGCGGGCGCGTTCGCCGCGAAAGGCGAGTAGCCGAGCGCGTATTCGATTTGCGTGCCCGTGCCGTCGCCTTCGAGGTCGGCGAAGTCATCCACGAACTGGCCGATCGGGAAATACTGCCGCAGCCATTCCTCGCGGCGCGTCGCGGGCGGCGCGTAGGTGTAGGAGACGGTGAGATGCGGGCGCAGCGCGGGCGTCGGGTCTTCACCGCTCGAAAAGCGTTTCGCCGAGGTCTGCGTTTCGTCGCCGGAAAGCATCCAGCCGAAATTCACGGACGGATTGTCATGCCAGCCCTGCACATCCGCCGCGAGCGCCGCGCTGCTCCAATTGTAGATGGCCTCGAATCCCAGCGTGGTCGTTGCCGAGACCGTCGAGGAAAAGCGACCGCCGGGAGTCGTCCAAAGCGTGCCGGGAAAAAAGCGCGCGTTCCAAGTCACATCGCCGGGCGCGGCGGACACGCCCTGTCCGCCGGGCTCGCCGGCATCCGACGCGCCCTCGCCCCAGTCGTCGAGCACGCGCCGCAGGATGAAAGGAAGAGTGCCTCCCGCAGCCTTGTTCAAATTCAGCGCGAGGCTGGCGGAATTGACCAGCGCGCCGCTCGGCAACTGCGCCGCATTGAACGCCAGCAGCGCGCGGCGGAGATCGCCGCTCGCGATGCGACCCGCGAAAAGAAAGCCCTGCCCGTTCGAGTTGTTTTCGTAAAGCGTGCCGGAATACATCGTGTTGTCCTTCGTGGGTTCCAACGTCGTCGTCACCGTTGTTGCGGCGGCGGCGGGCACGATTTTGTAAAGGCTGCCCGTCGGCTGGCCGGTGATCGCGCCGACTTGGGAAGGCGCCTGCGTCAGCTTTGTCGCGGCGTAAATTTCCCCCTGCTCATCGCGCCCGAACGCCGGGAAATGCAGCGGGATCGGATTGCCGCCCGTGACCGTGAGCACCGAGAGCGCCCAGGTGTTCGGCACGGTTTCCTCCAGCCCGAGCAGCGTCCCGCTCGCGACGGAAGTGCTCGGTCCCCAATCGGCGAAAATGTATTTGCCGGCGAGCGCGGGAAACTGCGCGCCGCGATACACGTAACCGCCCGTGATCGACGCGCCGATTTGCGGCAATGCGGGCGCACCGATGACCACGCCGAGATGCGCGTATTCGGCGATCGGCGGGATGAGCGGCAGCCCGCCGTTCGGCGCGGTCGCATCGAAATCGAAGCTGCCCTCCTTCACGCGCCAGCCGTAATTTCCGCCGCTCACGATCAGATCGACCTCCTCGACTTTTCCCTGCCCGACATCCGCCGCGAACAAGCGCCCCGTCGGCGCATCGAAGCAAAACCGCCACGCATTGCGCAGACCGAAAGCATAGATTTCCCCGCGCACCCCGCCGCCCGCGCCGACGAAAGGATTCGTCGCCGGGATGCCGTACTGTCCGCCGGGGCCGTTCGTGCCGAGCGGGTCGATGCGGTGCATTTTCCCGAGCATCTTCGTTTTATCCTGCGCATTGCCGAGCCCGCCCGCGGGCTTTGCCGTGCTGCCGCCGGTGTGGCCGGGATCGTTGTCATTCGAGCCGCCGCCGTCGCCCGCGGTGAAATAGAGAAAGCCATCCGCGCCGAATTCGAGCTGCCCGCCGTTGTGATTGAACTGCGGCTTGTCGTAGCTGAGCAAAATGCGCTCGCTCGCCGCGTCGGCTACATCGGGATTCGCGAGCGAGACGGTGAACTCGGAGAGCGTCGAGCGGCAGTTCACCGGATCGGTCGTGGGCCCCGGCGCGTTCGGCGACGTGGCGCTGTAGAAGATGTAAAACTTGCGAAAGCCCGGCGACATCGCGTTTGCGTAGCCCGGATGAAACGCAAGCCCGAGCAGCCCGCGCTCGTCGAATCCCGCCCGCTCGCTCACGAGTTTCGCCGACACGTCGAGGAACGGCACGGGCAGCAGCATCCCGTCGCGCACGATGCGAATCTGCCCGCGCTGCTCGCACACGAAAAGCCGTCCCGAGCCATCGCCCGCATTCGTGATGTTCGTCGGTGAGTTGAATTGATTCACGACCACCGGCTTCAGCGCGACGGGCGGAATGGCCGCAAGCGCGGCGAATGGCAGCAGGGCGAATCCTGCAAGAGGGAGAAAACGCATGGGCATCATGGGGAGGTTTGGTGTTGAGGCTGCGCAAACGTAACAGCCCTCTTTTGATTCACCACGCCTCTTTCAAAGAACCTGCATCGGCAAAAGCGTTTCGCGTCGGCAGCCTTGCGAATTCCGGGACGGGCAAATAGTTTTCGCGCCATGAACGAATCCACACCGCCGCCCGTTCCACCGCCCGAACCGAAACCC
>JAYVRQ010000200.1:0-2093 GCA_043776145.1 Chthoniobacteraceae bacterium | reverse complement strand
GGAAGAGGCGGTTGAGGTCGATGCCGTCGGCGTCGGTGCGCGTGTTGTTCACGAGTCCCCACGGATTCAGCGCGGGGAAAAGGAGCAGCGGCAGCCGGGCGAGGCGCGCGGTGTTTTGCTCGGCCCACGCGATGAGGGCTTCGCTCGATGCAGGCTCGTCGCCGTGGATGCCCGCCGAGATGTAGATGCCGCCGGTGTTTTCGAGCGCCGGTGTTTGCAAAAAATAAAGCGGGTGCTGCCCGGCGCGCGCGAGCAGGCGCAGCGGAAGGCCCGACGCGCGCGCGACGCTGCGCCAGCGGGCGATGAGGCGGCGGTAATCGTGGGGACTGGACACGGGGCTCAGCGTTCGACGCCGCGAAAAACGAATCGCGCATACGCATACGCGATGGCTTCGCCGGTGACGGCGCGGAATCCCAGGCTGGAAGTCCACCAGCGGCGCGGATCGAATTCGCGCTCGGGGCTCGCGACGATGCCGATGGCGACGCCGTCCCCAAACGCTTTCTGGAACATGAGCCGTGAGCGCCGCGCGTGCGCGCCGGAGGTTAGAATATTCACCACGGATGGCGCGGTGCCGTGCTCGCGCATCCAAATTTTCAACGCGACGGCAGAGGCGTAGGTGCGGTCCTGCTTCACGGCCTCCGCGGGGACGGCGTGGATCTTCGCGGGATCGCCACCGAGCCGGATGAGCGTCCGCGCGCCGAGTTCCGCGTAGGAATGGAATTCGGCGAGCGGCGAACTTTTCTCGATCGGCACGCCGGTCACGCACAGGCGCTCGTAATGATTGCGTCGGAACTCCGCGAGCACGTCGGTCATCACCGCTTCGGAGCCCCATCCTTCCGAAACGAGCACGCCGCCGGGGCGCTCGTCGGTGACGGCGAGAAAGGGATAGACGCCGGTCATCAACACGGCGGCCACGGCGGCGAATGCGAGCAGGATCACGAGCCATCCCCGCCAGGTCGGCACGATGCACTGGCGGCGCTGGAGCAGCGTCATGGATGGTTCGCGGGGAGGCGCAGGCTCGGGTCGCCGAAGACCATGAACTTCATTCCCTGGAAGAAAACGCTCGGCGGATACCACGCGGCGTTCGGCTTCAAGTTCGCGAGATTTTCCCGCTCGAAATAGTAACGGATCGCGGCGCTCCAGCAGTCGCCGAGGCGCGGGGTCTCGGCCTGGGAAAGCGCGGCGACGAAGCCTTCGACCAGCGTGAGTCCACTGGGCTGACTTCCGGTGTTGCAGCCGATGTAGGCGACCGCGCCGTTCGCGCTGCGCTTGAGAAGCTGCTCGCCGAGTCCCGTCGGATTGAAGCGCCCGCGCTGATAGGGCGAGGGCGGCGGCGGCGGCTCGGTGAAGACTTCCTTGTTATCCGAGCCCGCATGTTCCAGCCCGTCCGCATCCATGTAGGGCTGATACGGCGGGAGCGTGGAGAAATAGGCGGTGCTGCATCCGGCGGAGATCACGACGGGGAGCGTGTTGTAATTGGTGATGTGAACGAGATCGCGCAGGGACAGGCATTTTTCCCACGCATCCGTCTGCCCGTGCCCCGCGTGGACGGCGAGCCCGACGCCTTCGTTCAAGAGCGCGCGCAGTTGCTCGTGATCCGGCGGCAGTGTGCCGGACTCGCGCCGTTTGTCGGAAAAATACCGTTTCTCGATCTGCCACGGGCTCCCGAATTTTGCGGCGAGCCGGTCCATCATTCCGCGCGTGTCCACCCAGCCGCCGACTGCCGCGAAGGCCGCGCGGTGAAGATGCGGACTCGTGTCGGCAAGCACGGCCTTTTCATAGGTCATCGTCTTCCACGCCACGAGGCGCGCGTCCTCCGCCATGCTCACGGGCCAGCGCCCCACGGCGATTTCGGGGAGATAATCCACGCCGTCGAAATTGATCGCATCGTCCTTGTTCTTGTCGCCGCGCACTTCGCCGAAATACCGCGCGTGATAGCCTTCCTTGTTGGCATTCCAGTCATCGAAAGAACCGTCCGCCCTCGCGAGGTCGCCGTAGTAAAGATCGCTCGGGTAAAAGGCGTAGTCGCAGGCTGCGGGTGTGACATGATCGAGCACCATGAAGCGCACGGGCATCGTGTCCACATCGCCGAC
>JAYVRQ010000199.1:0-6777 GCA_043776145.1 Chthoniobacteraceae bacterium | reverse complement strand
GCCGGCGCGCTGCGGGCGCGCGGCGTGAAGTCGATCTTCGTCGCCAACCGCAACTACGAGCGCGCCGCCGCGCTAGCGCAGTCGATGGAAGGCCGCGCCATCCATTTCGACGACTGGCCGCGCGAGTTTCACGACATCGACATCCTCATCGGCTCCACCTCCGCGCCGCATCATGTGCTCACGAAGGAAAAGCTCGCGCCGATGATGCACCCGCGCCCCGCACGTCCGCTCTTCTGCATCGACCTCGCCGTGCCGCGCGACTTCGAGCCCGCCGTGAACGACCTCGACGGCGTGTACCTTTACGACATCGACTCACTCCAGCGCATCGCCGACGACTCGCTCGCCGTGCGCAGGCAGGAATTGGTCGTGTGCGAGGAAATGATCGAGCGTCACGTCCGCGAATTTTCCGCCTGGCTCGCGGAAGGAACACGCGGCCCAAAGATCGAATTCCGCACCCAGCCGGAAGGCGCGAAGAGCTAAGCCGCTGCGTTCACCAGAAGCCCGTCCTGCCTGTGTATAGAATGTAGATTCCAAGCAGCAGATTCGTGATGGCGTGGACGAGGACGCAGGAACTGAGGCTGCGTGTGCGGATGGCGACGAGATTGAAGAGTGCGCCGGTGAGGAGGGCGGCGGGCCAGTCGGGCGGCGTGTGTTCCAGCATGAAAAGGAGCGAGACAATGCTGAAGGGTTTCCACTGGAAAGTGCCGAAGGGCACTTTGGTGAAATCCTGATCGATCAGCCAGCGGAGCAGGAATCCGCGCCAGAAAATTTCCTCGACGAGCGGCACGATGATGACGAGCCGCACGAAGCGAATGCCGACATTCAAATAGTAAGGCAGGCCGTCCGCGCCGAAAAAGGCGGGATTGAAACCGGGCGTGCGCGTCTGCTTTGGAAAGAAATGCTCGACCACGTAGGCGAGCGGCGAAACCCATAGCACGAGCGCGAGCACGCCGATGAAAACAGTGAACCCAACGCGCGCGGGCGGACGCCATTCATAGTGCCGCCACCAGCGGGCAAGCAGCGCGCCGCAGATCACGACCTGCGCGGGATGCACCCAGTACTGCGGTTTTGAAAAGACCCAAAACGCGCGCCCGTCGAAGATGCCGCCGAGCAACTGGCTGAACATCATCACGCCGAGGAAAACGGCAAGCGGCCCAAAAAACGCTTTTTCAACAGGGGAAGAACCAGTCATCGAAATTTTTTCAAGAAGCCGTGAATGAAACCAGAACGCCGCAGGCAACGCCAGAGCAACTCGTAAAATTGCTCGAAACCCAGCTCCATCTCACGCGCGCGAAACGCACTGGCGATGCCACGCCGCGCCGCACTGCGCTGCTCATCGGCGGGCTTCTCCTCATCGTCGGCGGCTGCTGCGCGGCGCTCTTAATTTTGCAACAGATGCTCTCCGATTTGCAGCGGCATCCGCCCTCCGCGCTGCCGCAAAACGCCACGCCCGCCGGGGAGACGAAGAATCTTTGAGATGATGAAACGCCCCGGCACATCGACTGCTAACTCGTTATAGAAATGGCTAAAGCTCCCACATCCGTCATCGGGATAGACCTTGGGCGGTATTCTTTGAAATCCGTCCTGCTTCAACGCAAAAGCGGCAACCGCTTCGCGCTCACGCACTACGCCTCGCACCTGCTGCCCGAGCCGGTGGAAAGCGTGGAGCAGCTCGGTCGCGAATTGAAAACGCTGCTAAAAAACATGGGCGGCAGCAGCAAGACTTGCGCGGTCGGCATCTCGAGTCCTGACGCGCTTATCCGCATCATCGAGCAGCCGGAAACGCCGACCGAAATTTTGCGCGACGCCCTGCGCCTGAACGGCATGGCGCTGCTCAATCAGGATTGCAAAAGTTTCGTGCTCGATTGCGATGAGATCCCATCGAGCGAGCCGGAGCCTGCGGGAAACCCCGGCGCGACGCGCCAGCGCAAATACATCGTCGGCGGCCTGCCGCGCACGCAGGTCACGCAGGTTTCCGAGATGTTCGACAAGGGCGGGCAGCCGCTCACCGCGCTGCAAATCGCGCCCATCTGCTTGTTCAACGCCTTCGAGTTTGCGCAGTCCGAAGTCTTCAACACGCGCCCGTTTTTCCTCGTCGATATTGGGCACACCAGCTCGACAATGATGATCGGCGTGAAGCGCGAACTCGTGCTCGTGCGGCAGATCGATTTCGGCGGGCGTCTGCTCATCGAGACGCTCATGGCGCTCAGTGGCGAGTCGCGCGAATCGGTCTTCACCGCGCTCGAACAGGAGGACGAAGTCATGATCGAAAACACACGCATGGCGCTCATGGTGCTCACCCGCGAGGTCGCCAGTTCCATCGGATTTTTTGAAGGTCGGCGCGACGACGCCATTCCGCAGATTTGGATTTCCGGCGGGCCGTCGAAATCGAAGACGCTGCTCAAAGTCATGGGCGAAGAACTGCGGCTCCCCTGCTCCGCTTGGAGCGCAACGGAACGCTGCGAGGCCACACTTTCCGGCGACAAACGCGCGCGCTTCGCCGCCGACGCACCCGATCTCAATGTAGCCTGCGGCGCCGCCGCGGAACTCCTGACCGCTTCCTAACATGGCCCTTCGTCTCAATCTCAATCACGAAATCCTCCAGGCGGAACGCGCGCGCCAACGCGACCCGCTCAAGCTCTCCATCTGGGGACTCAGCCTCATCGGCGCGGGCTTCGCCTGCTATTACTTTTTCCAGCTCGCGAAGATGGGCGTCATCTCGCAGGAGTACGCGCACAAGAAGGCCGGGTTCGACGCGATCGAGCCGAAGGCGACCGCCGCGAAAACGCGCGAGGACGAGCTTTCCGCGACCATCCGCGCCGGCGACACGATGGTGCAGCGCATCGAGGGCCGCTTCTATTGGGCGCCGATGATCGAGCAACTCGTGAACGTCGTGCCGCCCGAAGTCCAGATCACGAAATTCGCCGGCGACGTGCAGGGCGACTCCGCGAAAAAATGCCGACTCTCGATCGACGGACTCTCCGCCGGCACCGATCCGCGCAAGGTCGCCGAGGATTTGCGCACGGCCATCGCGGAGTCTTTCGGGAAAAAATACAAGAACGTCTCCTCCAGCTTCCGCACGCTGGAAGACGGCCTCGAAACCGTCCAGCTCGGCGGCGCGGCGCGTCCCACCGCGACCTTCGCGATCAACGTCGAATTCCTCGGCGGTGAAGAAATCGCCCAAGCCACCGCAGCCCGCGCACCTAAAAAGAAATGAAACTCGGCAAAGAAGAAATCCAGAAAATCGTCCTCGGTGGTCTGATGCTCATCGGCCTCGTGTATGTCTATTTCAACCTGCTGCTAGGCCCGCTCGTCGCGCGCCAGGGGCTCGTCCGCAAGAGCATCGTCGATCTCGATCCGCAGATCGCCGCGGCCCAGGCGCAGATCAAAAAAACCGCGGACCTCGAAACCGCCGCGCCCAAGGCCGCGCAGACGCTCGCGCAAGTCGGCGCGATGATTCCCGAAGGCTCGCCAGTCGCGTGGTTCCCCAAACGTCTCGGCGATTTTTTCAAAAATCAGGGCGTGGACAAAGCCGCGACGCGCATGAACAACGAGGCCGAGGACAAAGCCCTGCCCGGCTTCCGCCGCATCTCGTGGAGCGTCGATTTGCCGCGCGTCGATTTCATCCCCTTCGCCGCCGCCATCGCCATGCTCGAAAACGAGGATCCGCTCATCGAGATCGGCAGCGTGCAGGTCGATACCAGCCGCGAGGATGCCGATGCGCAGCACGTCCTGATGACCATCAACAATCTCGTTAAACAATGAACACCACCATCCGCGCAATCCTCACCAGCACAGCCGCCGCAGCCTTTCTCGGCAGCCTGCAAGCCGCCGACACGACGCCCGCAAAACCGCCGGTGGACCCCGGCAAATACGATCTCAAAAAGAAATCCGCCTTTACGCTCGCGAGCGACCGGCGCGCGCCTTTCTGGCAGATCGGCTGGGTGAAAAACTCGAAGGAAGTGCGGTCGGAAATCGCGCAGGCGCCGAAGCCGAAGATCGACGAAAGCGCGTTCAGCGTAACGAGCATCCTTCTCGGAAATCCCTCGCTCGCCGTCGTGAACGGGCGTGCCTACAGCGAAGGCGAATGGCTGCGGATGCCGAAAGGCTCAGGCGCTCCGCCGATGAAAATCCGCGTGCAGCAAATCGGCGACGGCAGCGTGACGCTCGGCTACGACCAGCACACTTTCACCGTCACGCTCAAGCGCCCGGAACTCGCGGCGCGCAAGGCGGAGGAGTTGCTCGATCAGGAGAACTAGCGGTATTTCTCGCCGGCCGGAGAAAGTGCTCAGTGCTCAGTTGGCAAACGCGAGGCGTTTTTCTGACTGAGGACTGAGCACTTTTCTCTTTTCAATGCGGATCGAAATCTATTCCCCGCACGGCACCGCTCTTGCACTCGCTTCTTCGCGAAACGCCCGTTATGCAAAACCGAATGACCAATGCCGCCGTCGATACTCATCAAAAGGCACTCGCCGTAAATCTCGATCCGCGCTGGTACGGCACGTTCGCCGAGATTGGCGCGGGGCAGGAAGTTGTCCGCTGGTTCTTCCGCGTCGGCGGCGGCGCGGGCACCATCGCGAAATCGATGTCGGCTTACGACATGACGGTGAGCGACGCCATTTACGGACACACCGAGCGCTACGTCTCGCGCCCGCGTTTGCAGGCGATGCTCGATCACGAACTCCAGCTCAACATCGACCGCCTCGGCGAAAGTCGCGGCGACAACACTTCCTTCTTCGCATTCGCCGACACCGTGGTGGCGCGCAGTTTCAAAGGCGGCAACGAATGCCACGGCTGGATGGGCGTGAAATTTCAATCGCACCCGCGCGACGAGCCGAGCCAGATCGTGATCCATGTGCGGATGCTCGACAACGAAGCGGGGCTCCAGCAGGAGGCGCTCGGCATCGTCGGCGTGAACCTGCTCTACGGCGCATTTTTCCAGCATCACGAGCCCGATCAACTCGTCGAAAGCCTGCTCGATAAACTCACCACGGGCCGCATCGAGATCGACATGATCGAGTTCAACGGCATCGAGTTTCGCTACGTCGATAACCGGCTGATGGCGCTCAAGCTCGTGCAGCTCGGCCTCAGCGGCGCGGCCATGTTTGGCGCAAATCGCGAAGTGCTCCAGCCCTCCGAAGTGCTGCATCGCAAAGCCGTGCTCGTCGAGCGCGGCAGCTTCCGCCCGCTCACCTATGTGAATGTGGACATGCTCGATTGCGCGCTCGCGAAATTTCAGGCCGAGCCCGCCGTCGCCGGCAAGACCGTGCTTCCGCTCATGGAAATCACCATGCGCAACCTGCTCGCCGGCGGCAAGGACGTGGACCGCCGCGATTTCCTCGCGCGCGCCGATCTGCTCGCCGCGTGCGGCATGACCGTGCTCATCTCGGATTACTTCGAGTATTACCGCCTCGCCGCCTATCTCGCATGGCGCACGAAGGAGCGCATCGGCATCGTCATGGGCGTGCCGAGCCTCGTCGAGTTGTTCGATGAAAAGTACTACACGCAGCTTCCCGGCGGCATTTTGGAGAGCTTCGGACGCCTCTTCAAAAACGACCTCAAGCTCTACGTCTATCCGCTGCGCCCGCATCAGCAGACGGAAATGCAGACCGTCGCGAACCTCGAAGTCGCCGCCGAACTGCGCCCGCTCTACGACTACCTCTGCGGTCGCGGCAGCTTCGTGCATCTCGACAATTTCAAGAACGAGTACCTCCACATCTTTTCGCGCGACGTGCTCAAGCGCATCGCCGCGCACGACCAGTCGTGGGAGGCGATGGTCCCGCCCGCTGTCGCCGAGGCGATCAAGAAGCGCGGATTTTTTGGCTACGTCAAAGGGAACGGGGATTGAGCGCGCCGCCCGTCGAGACCTTCCCCGCGCTCGCGGAAATCGCCGTCGTGCGCCACGGTTTCATCGGGCGCATTCCCGGGCTCGAGGTGAAAGTGGAACGCGAAGGCGCACTCGCGCGTCTCGATGAATTCCATGTCACCGCCCGCGCCAACGCCGGACTTGGCGATCACGTTTTCATCACCGCCGGGCAAGTCCACGGCAGCGAAGTCGCCGTCGTCGGTTTTCAGACCACCCCGCCCGTCACGAATGCCGACGGACTCATCACCGCCGACGCGCGCGTCTGCCTCGGCATCCACGTCGCCGACTGCGGCCCCGTCTTCCTCGTCGATCCCGCGCTCCGCGTCATCGCGCTCCTGCACTCGGGCCGACGCGGCACGGAACTCGGCATCACGACCGTCGCGATCGAAAAGATGACGCGCGAGTTCGGCTGCGATCCCGCGCGCCTCGTCGTGCAACTCGGCCCCTGCATCCGCCCGCCGCTTTACGAAACCGACTTCGCCGCCGCCATCCTCGGGCAAGCCCGCGCCGCCGGAGTCCGCGCCGTCCACGACTGCGGCACCTGCACCGGCGCGAACGTCGGGCGCTACTATTCGTATCGAGTGGAGCGCGGAAAAACAGGCCGCCTCCTCGCTTTTCTAGCACTGGCCTAGTCCCGACGGCCTTTACGTTTTCTTAACGGCCGGGCCGTTCATCTTGATTACCGCAGGCGAGGAAACGCCCGCAAAATGTCGGAGATGAAAACGACCGACTGGCTGCAACTCCTCGCCTACCTCGCCGCGCTCCTCGCGCTCACGCCACTGCTCGGCGCTTACATGGCGCGCGTCTTCGCGGGAAAGTGCGCGTGGCTCGCGCCGGTCGAGCGGCTCATCTACAAATTCAGCGGCGTGGACCCCGCGGAAGAAATGCGCTGGACGCGCTACTGCGGCGCG
>JAYVRQ010000198.1:0-6780 GCA_043776145.1 Chthoniobacteraceae bacterium | reverse complement strand
TCGAACAGGCTGGGGTCATCCGCACTGGCGCGGCGAATCGCACCGGCGCGATGCAGTTGCGCGAATTCCTGCGCGCACCCGCCGGGCGCGACATCCTGCGGCGCTATGGCTTCGCGCTTCCCGAAGACGTGAAGTGATGGACTGGGCGGCGCTCTGGCTCACCGCGCGGCTCGCGCTGGTCACGTCGTGCGTGCTGCTCGTCATCGGCGTGCCGCTCGCGTGGTGGCTGGCCACGACGCCGTGGCGGGGGCGCATGTTTGTCGAGGCCGTCGTCGCGCTGCCGCTGGTGCTGCCGCCAACGGTCATCGGTTTTTACGTGCTCATCGGGCTCGGCCCGAAAAGTCTGCTCGGTCGCGGGATCGAGGCGCTGTTCGGACACGCGCTGCCGTTCAGTTTCGCCGGGCTCGTCGTCGGCTCCGTGCTCTACAGTTTGCCCTTCGCGGTGCAGCCATTCACCGCGGGATTTCGCTCCGTGAATCGCGAACTCCTCGAAGCCGCGTGGAGCGTCGGCGCAACGCGACGCCGCACCTTTTTCCGCATCGCCGTCCCGCTCGCCTGGCCGGGTTTGCTCTCCGGCATGGTGCTGAGCTTCGCGCACACGCTCGGCGAGTTCGGCGTCGTGCTGATGGTCGGCGGCAACATCCCCGGCGTCACGCGCACTGTCTCGGTTTCGATTTACGACGCGGTGCAAAGCCTCGACTATCCGCAGGCCGGACGCACCGCCGCCGTGCTGCTCGTCGTTTCGTTCCTCGTGCTGAGTATCACCTACGCATTGCAGCGTGATTTTCGCCTTGCGCCGACGCGCTCGAAATAAGCGCGATTTGGCTGCGGCTCCGCGTCCCGGCGTTAAAAACAAAATCATCCGAACGGAACGACCTGCATTTTTCCCATGAATGAATTTCCCATCCTCCGCGTCTGCCGCCTGTGACCAAATTGCCGCTTGACACTGCGCTCCGGTTTCCGGTGCGCTCGCGGGCGGCAAGCGTGGCTTTGTCAAAGGGGCTGCGCGGATGTCTCAACACCAAAAAACAAACCCACAAACGCAGAGAGCAATCACCCACAGACATGAAAAAACTATTCACCCTCGCCACCCTGAGCGCCGTCGCGCTCGCCCTCCCGGTCAGCGGATTTGCCGCGCCGAAAAAAGAAGCCGCGGCCGCCGTCACGGAAATGAAGAAGGCCGCCGAAAAACCCGTCGCCGCCGCGGCCGATGCCGTCAAGGCCGCGAAGCCGCTGCCGATGCACAGCCGCGCGGATGCGATCGACGCTGCCGCGAAGACTTTCACGATGACGCGCAAGGATGGCGTCTCCATCAAGCACGTCGTGACCGCGGCGACGGAGATCAAGAATGGCGATGCCGCCGCGAAATTCGAGGACATCAAGGCCGGCGATTACGTCAACGGCCTCCGTAACAAGAAAAGCGACACCGAGTATGAAGTCGTGAAAATCACCAGCTTCAAGCCCGCGCCTGCCAAGCCCGCCGCCGACGCGCCGAAGAAGGAAAAGAAAAAGCCGTAATCGTTTCCGCGCTCAAACAGCACCGTATTTTACCACCGGCAGCCGGAGCAATCCGGCTGCCGGTTTTCTTTTTCCCGGCAACAGGCGGCGATTTTCAAAAACCGCGCCCTCGCCAGTGACGTGCGGGAAATCCGCTTGCGGCCTCCGCGACATTTCGGATTTCATCTCTTCGTGACCTTGCACGATACCAGTGGCGTTGCGCCTCGCGGAGCCGTGTCCTTCGACACGACGCGCTGGAGCGTCGTCCTCGCCGCGGGCGACCGCCTTTCCCCGGTCGCGACGGCCGCGCTGGAAACTCTCTGCCGCGCCTACTGGTATCCGCTCTACGCCTACGCGCGCCGCAAAGGGCTGGCGGTCGCCGACGCGCAGGATGTGACGCAGGAATTTTTTCACCGGCTCATCGGGAAAAACTATCTGGAATCCGTGGACCGCGAGCGCGGCAGCTTCCGCGCATTTCTGCTGGCGTCGATGAATCACCTGCTCGCCAACGAATGGGACAAGGCCCGCGCTCTGAAACGCGGCGGCGGGCACCAGATGATCTCGTTCGATGCGGAGGAAGCGGAAGGCCGTTTGCTGCACGAAGCGGCGGCGAACGACTCGCCGGAAAAAGCCTTCGACCGCCGCTGGGCGCTCACGCTGCTCGACCGCGCGCTTGCGCAATTGCGGGAGGAATTCTCCGAGGCGGACAAGTTCCCGCAGTTCGACGCGTTCAAAGGTTTTCTCTCGGACGTGGCGGGCGAGGGCGAATATCCCGCGCTCGCCGCCAGGCTCGGCATGGAAACCGGCGCGGTCGCCGTCGCCGTGCATCGCCTCCGCCAGCGGTATCGCGAAATGGTCCGCGCCGAAATCGCGCAGACCGTCACGAACGAGGCGGAGTTGAAGGATGAAATGCGGCACCTCTTCGCGGTGTTGGATTGAAACGCGCGCGGGTGAGTTTCCGGGTAGCACGCTCGTCCCGAGCGTTGGCGAAGGCGTCCTGCCTTCGCGGACTTTCAAAACGCATCGCTTCAGATTTCGTTCGCCCGATTTGCACCGACGCGGCAGGGATGTTCGTTTTGGCGGGACGCCAAAACCAACGCTCGGGACGAGCGTGCTACCCGGAAACTCACCCGCGCGCGTAATCCTCGCCCCGATTTCCTTCTTCTCCTAAAAACACACCATGCCCATCGAACGCACCTGCCCGCGCTGCGGCACCGCCTTATCCGCGGACGCCTTGGACGGCCTGTGCCCGACGTGCGTGGGCCGCGCCGCCTTCGACAATCCCTCCGCGATGGAACCCATCTCGCCCGAGTTGGCGGAACAATTCGCGCGGCTCAAACCCGAGGAAGCCGGCGACCAAATCGGGAACTACAAGCTGCTCCAGCAGATCGGCGAAGGTGGTTTCGGCACCGTCTGGATGGCCGAGCAGGAGCGGCCCGTGCGCCGTCGCGTGGCGCTGAAAGTCATCAAGCTCGGTATGGACACGAAGGAAGTGATCGCGCGCTTCGAGCAGGAGCGGCAGGCCCTCGCGATGATGGATCACCCAAATATCGCCAAGGTCTTCGACGCGGGCGCGACGCAATTCGGGCGTCCGTTCTTCGTCATGGAATTGGTGCGCGGCATCAAGATCACCGACTACTGCGACCGGGCGAATCTACCCACCACCGAGCGGCTCGCGCTCTTCATCCTCGTCTGCCACGCCGTGCAGCACGCGCATCAAAAAGGCATCATCCACCGCGACCTCAAGCCCTCGAACGTCCTCGTCACGATGCACGACGGCGTGCCCGTGCCGAAGGTCATCGACTTCGGCGTCGCCAAAGCCACGCAGCAGCAGCGCCTCACCGACCTCACGCTCTTCACGCAATTCGAGCAAATGATCGGCACCCCGCTCTACATGTCGCCCGAGCAGGCCGAGATGAGCGGGCTGGATATAGATACCCGCAGCGACATTTATAGTCTAGGCGTCCTGCTCTACGAGTTACTCACTGGCCGCACACCCTTCGATCCCGAGGAGCTAATGCAGAAAGGTCTCGACGAAATCCGCCGCACCATTCGCGAGCAGGAGCCGCTGACGCCTTCGATGTTTGTGAAAACGATGGGTGCGGAGCGCCGCGCGACCGTGGCCCAGCACCGCCAGTCCGATCCGGGAAAGCTAACTGACTTACTACGCGGCGACCTGGACTGGATAGTAATGAAGGCATTGGAAAAGGATCGCACGCGGCGCTACGAAACGGCTGTCAGCTTTGCCCAGGACATCGAGCGGCATCTTGCCAGCGAGCCAGTCCACGCGCGTCCCACGAGTTCGCTCTACCGATTTCGAAGACTTGTAAAACGCAATAAGCTGGTTGTTTCTGCGGTGCTCGCGATTGCCGCAGCTTTATTCATTGGGTCGGGTATTAGCATCTGGCAGGCGATGCGTGCGCAGCAAGAAGCCTGGCGCGCGAACAAGGAAGCCACCGCCGCGCAAAGCGCCACGCGCGAAGCGCAGAAAGCGGAAGCCGCGGCGACGGAAAACCTGTGGCGCTCTTATCTTGAAACCGCACGCGCGTCGGTGCGCACGCACGATGCCGGTCGCCGCTTCAAGGCGCTCGAAGCTATCGAGAAAGCCGCGAAAATTCGCACCAGCCCCGAACTGCGCGATGTCGCCGCGAGCGCGCTGATGCTGGCGGACATCCAACGCACCAGCTATCGCCCGCGTGACTGGGAACGCGAGAACCATGAATGGGGCGATTACTCCGGCGATTTGAAAAGCTATACCTACCTCACCGATGACGGACACGCGGTTTTGCGCCGCACCGCTGACGATACCTTGCTCGGCAGCCTCGACTCGCCCGCCGGCGCGGAAAGATGCCCGTGGCTCAACGATGACGCGACACTCATCGCGGTGCGCGGACGCGATCATGTGATGCGCGTGCGACGCTGGAGCGATGGCGCGACGCTCCTCGAAGTGCCCGGCACGCGCGACGCCGCATGGCATCCCAGCGGCGGACGCATCGCTATCTCAGGTTACAAATCCATCGACGAATACTCACTCACGAGCGGGGCGTGCCTAAAGTCTGTGTTCTCTCCAAACGCACACAAAATCGCTTATTCACCCGACGGATCGCAGATGGCCGCGATTGAAGGCGACCGAGGGCAAATTATTGTTTACGATACCGCCAGCGGCGCGGTCGAGCAGGTCATCGCTGGTGAAAATCTCGACTCGCTGGCCTGGCATCCGAAGCAAGCCATACTGGCGGCAAGTGGCAACCCACAGCGTGTCTCAATCTTGAATGCGAAGACTGGACAGTTGATGAAAAGCTGGACGTCCGAGGGCGGACATATCACCTCACTCGCCTTTAGCCTGGATGGAGGATCGCTGATTACCGCAGGGTGGGATACCCATGTGCGAGTGTGGAACTGGCAGACTGCCGATCTGCTCGTTTCTGCGGTAAGCAGTAATGGGGACGAGTTGCGCGTTTCGCCCGATGGCCGGCAGATCGTCACACGAAATTGGTTTAACAGCGACTCTTCACTCTACGATCTAGCCACGCCTGGAGCCGTTCAGACTCTCGCGCAAGAACCGCACGGATCTCCTCATTCTGCGATATTCGATCCGAAAGGTCGCTGGCTGGCTGTTTGCGAGGACGACGCACTATCTCTGTGGGCCGCAGATGGAAAGAGGCAGCTTGCACGCTTTTATCGCGGCGAATTTCAAGGTGCCCGTCCCCACGCTGTCGCGTTTCATCCCACCAAAACCGAGCTAGCCGTGGCGCACTCCGGAGGTCTCACGGTCTTTTCTCTGCGCGAGAATCCAGACAATACCTGTCGATTGGACACACCGCACGTCGTCCTGGAAAATGTCCATGGTGACCGCGTTGCCTTCAGCAGAGATGGATCCCTTGGTGCGGTCGTCGCCAATGGCACCTGCCATATCTATGAAACGGAGACCTGGACGTTACGCGCCCACACTCCCGCGATTGGAGGCGAGTGGCTTGCTCTGGAGTTTAGCAGGGATGGCCGATGGATCACAGGCAGCGTATGGGGGCATGGGACATATGTTTGGGACGCAAGCACTGGTGCCGAAATATTTCACGCACGCGACGTTGGTTCTCGCGAACGTCATCTCACACCCGATCAAACGGCGTTTATCGCCGACTTAACCCGGCTCCATTCTTATCAGACAGACACTTGGCAAATCGCCGAGCCGGCTTCCCCTGAAATAATCGCCACCACTCTGCCGCGCACCTTCATCTTCTCACCCGACGGAACCGTGGGAGCCTCGGGGCTGATCGACCGCGTGCGCATCGCGCGCTGGCCTTCGTACGAAACGCTGCTGGAACTCAACGTCATTCCCGACCCGCGCATCAATGGCCTCGCTTTCTCGCCTGATAACAACCGGCTGCTGGTCGTCGGCGCACTCGGGAGAGTCGAGTTGGTGGACCTCGGCGCGCTTCGGGGGGAACTGGCGAAGCTCGGGCTCGGCTGGTAAGCGGCGGAGCCGCAAATGAAAAAGCACTGTCATTTCGACCGAAGCGGAGGCGGAACGGCGGGCGGAGCGCAGTGGAGAAACCTCTAACATTTCTTCGCGCGGGCAAAGGCGGTGGGCGAGACCGTGCGATGTCTGCACCGCCTTCACCCATCGGGGAGAGATTAGAGGTTTCTCCACTACGCTCCGCCCGCTGGCCCGCCGGAGCTTCGGTCGAAATGACCGTTGATTGGACAGGCTTGCCGAACCGCCGTTGAAAATGAAATCATCCCGTTGCATCGCACAACATCCACACCTCATCTCACCATTCCCATGAAACACGCACCCACCATCGCCGGCATCTTGCTTGGCCTCCTTTTCATCATGGCGGCCGTCACCGTTCTCTTCAATCTCATGCCCCCGGAAAAGATGCCGCCGCCCGCAACGCCGGAAGCGGCGACATTTATGACGCTGTTCGGCACGACGGGCTACATGACCTTTGTCAAAGTAATCGAACTCATCGGCGGCATCCTCGTCGCCATCCCACGCACCCGCAATTTCGGCCTGCTCTTCCTTGGACCCATCCTGGTGAACATCCTGGCCTTCCATGTCTTCATTGCCAAAAGCAAGAACCTCTTCGATCCGATGCTGATCGTCATCGTGCTGCTCGCACTCTATCTTCTATGGGTCGGACGCAAAGGCTTTGCGGGACTACTCAACGTAACTAACCCGGAAAACTAAGGGTCTTAGGAACTTTACGAGGAGGTAATGAGCATAACATGCGGAACCTCAGTGAAAAACAGATACATAACTCACGCGCACATTTCGGAGGGTAT
>JAYVRQ010000197.1:0-6788 GCA_043776145.1 Chthoniobacteraceae bacterium | reverse complement strand
ACTCATTGCTACACCAAGAAACTCGCCAATCTCGCCGCGAGCATCCTCTTTTATTTGCTCACAAAGTAGCCGTCATTACCTAATGAGCAATCCCCGAATGCGCAGAGCATGTCGCCGATTGCCTCCCCATTGAGGATGAAGTCGTCGGGGCAATCGGACACGCAGGCGACCAATGATGCAGGCAGCGCGACGCAGATCTCCAGCTTGTTGATGCCGGTGATTTCGTCACCTCGTTTTCGGATGAGCAGACGACGGCCATCGTGCTTTTCCTGCATCCAGTAATTCGGGTCGGCGAGGAGTGTTTCAATTTCTTCCTCGTCCACGGCATTGAGCAGTTGCGGCAAAATGCCCGAGGTCTGACTCGCTTTCTCGGTGTGCTGATACGGCGTGCCGTCCTCGCCGGGCGAATAGCCTTTTGCGGTCTTTTCGCGGATGAGTTTGTCGTAGATGATGTTCGCGTCAGCGTAATTGACGGGCGTCTGCGTCCTGGTGCCGGCGGTGAGCGTGGCACCGCGGCGGCCGTAAGCAAATGTGACGATGAATTGAGCGCCGCTGGGTTCGATGGCGGCTTGGTAGATTTTGTCAGACGAGCCTCTGCGCCGAATCAACGGCGAAAATGAGGCGAAGGCAGCCATGAAATTCGCGACGCACCAGGGACGTGCCTGACTACTGGCGGCTGACGCGGACGCGCATGAAGCGCGCGCTCACCGATGGGCTGACTGGCACCTCGTCGCGAATTGTCCAAGTCTGGGTACCGTCGCCGTTATTGACAGGCTGACCGAGAAGCGTACCGCCCTGTGCCCATAAGCCATCGGAAAGACTGCCAGGGTTGATCTCTGCGGTGAAAGTCAAGTCGGTGGGTGCGGTGGCCCTTCGATAGCTCAGGGTGAGGTACGTATTGTTTCCGACAGTCTGCAGGCTGCTACCAAGAATGGAACCGGCGGCGACTGGCCCGGAACCGAGATTGGCGGAGTATTTGAAAATATTCGGCACTCCATCGCCATCTGGCGCGGCTAGGTCGCCGCTGATCCCGGGGTTGATGAAATCGGAGGCCGTGAAATTCTGCCGCTGCCACGCCGCGTAAGTCGCCGGAGCAGGAAGAGGGATGGATATCTGGGCCCGGAAATCCGCATAGTCATAGTTGACATCAATGCCTGGGCCTGGAGTGAGAACGAAGTCAACCTTCGAACCCGTCCGTATGGATGTCGTAAATGCAAAGCGGATGGTTGCCCCCGTCCCCGCCCCGCCGATGATGGTCGAATAGACGGGATTGCCATCCACGTAGATCCGAACACCGGTGCCGTCACCATAAGGGGAGGCACGGATGATGGTGCCGCTGAAAGTGGCATTTGCAGTCACATTGCTCTGCCAGCGCCGCACCGTCCACACGGGATGGACTACGGCATAGCCGAATCTGGCACTGGGGTGCCCGCCGCCGGCGTCTATTTTGGCAAAGCTATAAAAGCTAGCGTATTCATAGCCGCAGGACGTGGATGTATAGGTCATGGACGTCAGGTCATTGGGATCATAAGCGGTCCCGGTGATGTTGTAGCCATTGAGATAGGACCAGGTGCCATTGGCGGCGCCTTGGGTGCCGGAGAAATCGCGGAGGGAGTCCGCGATGATTCCGTCGCGTCCGATTTCCTGGACTGCGCTGATGGATCCGATGAGATAAGATGGCGTGGTGTCTGCTGTGATGGCGATGAGCCCATTCGCCGGTTGCAGTACGATGCTTCTGCCCATGATATCCACACGGGTCAGCGGTGCATTGGCGCTGAGTACGAGCTGGGCGGTTCCCTCAGTGGACCACACGACACGCACATCGCTTGCGCCGCGAAGGAAGCGATACATGCGCGTGCGCGCATCCGTATTGTCTCTCGCCACATAGGTGGCACCGTAAAGTTGCCGGATCAGATTGGAATATGCCGGGAAGGCGGACGACGGAACGTAAGGGCCCAAAGGATCGGTCGGCGATCGCACCAGTCCAGTGCTGTAACCATCATAGTCATAGGCGAGATACCAATAGACACGCTCGACCCCGGCGCTGCGGAGAAGGGTCATCAGACGCACCAAATATCGCGCCATATCCTGCCGTCCTGCATTTACCGTATCTGGTGCGCCACATTCCGTGGCCCATATAGGTTTCGGCCCATTGTTATGATTGTAGGTTGCCGATAGAGCCCGCAGTGCCGCGATGTCGGACTCGACTCCCTCGGGAATGGATCGGTAGGGATGCACATCAAGGACATCCAGATAATCCTGCGCGCCATATGCAAACAGGGACTGGAACCAAGGCAGGGGCACCGGCACGCACGCCCCGCCCACGACCCGGACACCCGGCCTCGCGGCCTTGATGGCGGGATAGGCTTTCTTCAGCATCTCGGTGTAGTAGAAGGGACGGTCGGCGGTCGCCGGGCCGGTGGAAAAGCTGCCATTGTATTCATTCCAGATTTCCACCGTGTCGATCTGAGCGCCATAGCGAGCCAGCAAGGCTGTGCAGTAGCCGGCATAGCCCGCCCGCCCGTCGTCGGTGTATGGGCTGTTGCCGCCATCATATGCGGTATTGGCAAAGTCGAGCGCAATCAGCGGATTCAGTCCGGATGCCGATGCAGCAGCCATATAGGCCTGATAGTTCGCAAATGTATAGGTGGTGGGCGATGTCCGCACTGGTTCGACATTTTGCCAATACTGCTCGTCGCGAAACTGCGCGATGCCGCCACGGGCGAGCAGTTGCAGGATGTCCGTCGTCCACCCGTGGGCAAAATGGGTCATCACGCCGAAAGGCGAGTCGCGCATCGTGCTCACATTGCTCGGGGCCACGACCGCAAAAGTGGTGTCGGCGCTGGCCACTTGGACCCCATTGCGCAGTGCCGTAACATGGAGTTCAAAGTAGCCCGGCTGCCCGGAGCCTGGCGATATGGTTGCCTGTCCGCTAACGGGCACGGAGGTGAGGGTCCCGTTTGTCTGTGTGCCAAAGAAATCCTTCATAGTCCACGAGACCTGGACGCCGGTGGTCTGCAGCGGAATCTGCACGGTTTCAGTGGTAAGAAAGACATTGCCGAGACTGCCCTGACTGAGGACGAGCGTATCTACCGCCGATGCCGTGCCAGCAAGGATTGCCATCCCTAGCGAAATCAATAAGTTTGCTATGATCTATTTCATTATGCCCTGTCTGCTCCCTAGTTTAGTTTAGCTTCTCATCTCAGCCCGAGTCCGATCCTCGGATTTAGATGACCCATGAAAACGCGAAGCGCCAGAAGTTGAGCTTGTCCACCTCAGCAACTTCTCCTAAACGAATACATTACAGAAATGTTTTGTCCAATTACAATTCACGGATTCTGCAAACAGCTTGATCTCGAATGATTTTCGTGTCCGGGCCATTGCGACTACGCTTGGGAGCGTGCGTTTTTAGAAATTCTGCGGTTTTTTTCGAGATTGTTTTTGACAGGAGGACAGGCAGGGTGTTACCGGCGCAAAGTTCCCCTCTGATTGTTACAATGTGAACATTTATGAACATCAGGGATTTTATGGCGCTTGCGTCAGGGCGAACTGTCACTGCGGGCATTCCGGGGGGAACGCGGACTGACACGGCACCTCCGCACACGCTGGGACGTGCGGACTCAGGGGCAGCTACCAGTTCTCCACGCAACCGCAATGTCGCAGAACGGGTGATCATGTTCAGCATGCTCTGCGATCTCTTCGTGATCGCAGCGGCAATGGCTGTCGGCTTCTGGGTGAGGTTCCACACTTTTGTCGCCGCATGGGGGCAGAAGTCGGATGTCTCCTTCCTCGACTATTGGTGTTATGCAGTGATTGGCGTGGCTTCGATGATGCTGACTTTGATCTACCGCCGGTTTTACGGGGAGACTGCGGTCCTCCGATACCGGTGGGTCGCGCGGCAAATCATCGAGACATCGCTGCTCTGGGTTTTCGGATTTCTCAGCCTGTCGCTGATTCTGAAGTTCTCGCCGCCGGTCTCCCGCCTTTTCGTGCTCCTCAGTGCTGCGATGATCTGCGGCGGTCTGCTGCTCTCGCGCTGGGTGCTGAACCTTGTGGTTCATCACTCATCCATCCTGCCGAGTCTCCGCCAGAGGGTTCTCCTCGTCGGGTGGAACGAAGAGGCCGAACGGCTGACGGCGGCTTTCGGCACGGACAAGGCGGATGCCTACGAACTGGTGGGTTATGTGCGTCCTGCAGGGAGAGACTTCGCAAAGATGCCGCCCGAGCAGCGGCTGATTCTCGGCGGGCAGGAGGAAATTTCCGACATCATCGAGAACGCGGGAGTGGACATGGTGATGGTCGCGGACATGAATTCCAAGCAGAGCGAAATCGTCCGCCTCGCGAACCTGTGCGAAAAGATGATGGTGCAGTTCAAAGTGATCCCGTCGTATTTCCAGATTCTCGTCTCGGGGCTGCAACTGGAGACCGTCAGCGGCATCCCCATCCTCGGCGTCTCCAGCCTTCCCCTCGACCGCACGGTGAACATCGTGCTGAAGCGCGCGGTGGACATCATCGGCTCGATAGTCGGACTGGCGATTTCCATTCCGCTCATCGCCATCTTCGGCGCCATCGTTTATGCCGAATCGCCAGGCCCCATCCTCTACCGTCAGACACGGCTGGGTCGCAATGGCCGCAAGTTCTCCATCTTCAAAATCCGCAGCATGAGGCTGGACGCCGAGGTGCCGGGAAAGGTGGGCTGGACGACCAAGAACGACCCGCGCCGACTGCGCATCGGTGGGTTCATGCGCAAATTCAACATAGACGAGGTGCCGCAGTTCTGGAATGTGCTCAGGGGCGAGATGAGTCTCGTCGGCCCACGCCCCGAACGCCCCGAACTGATCGATAATTTCAAGCATGAAATCCCGCATTACAACGCGCGGCACAATGCAAAGCCCGGCATCACCGGCTGGGCGCAGGTGCGCGGATTCCGCGGTGACACGGACCTCGGAGAGCGCATCAAGTGCGACCTTTGGTATCTGGAAAATTGGAGCCTGCCGCTGGACTTCCAGATCATGTTCCTTACCTTCGTCAAACGTGACAATGCAGCCTGATATCCAGCCATGAAATACCCGCCTGCTTACGGAAAGACCGGGCAGTCTCCGGCCCCGGGAAGCTGCCCCCAAAAGCCAACCCACCTCACGCCTTGTCATCGGTAACCTGTGACTATCTCATCGTTGGCGCAGGCTGCGCCGGGGCGGTTCTCGCGGAGCGCCTGGCCAGCCAATGCGGCGCGTCCTGCCTGGTGATTGACCGGCGCACGCACATCGCAGGCAATGCCAATGACCATTACGATTCAGCCGGAGTGCTGCTGCATACCTATGGGCCGCATTATTTCCGGACGAATTCCGAACGCATCATCGCTTATCTTAGCCAGTTCACGGAATGGCATGAGGTCGAGTATAAAATCCTCTCATGGACTGACGGGCGCTACTGGCAGTTTCCCATCAATCTCAACACCTTCGAGCAAATCATAGGACGGCCATCCACTTCGGAGGAGATGGAAGCCACGCTGGCCGAATGGCGGGTGGCGATAGAAAATCCCGCGAACTCCGAGGAGGTCATTGTCTCACAAGTCGGCCGGCGGCTCTATGAGATGTTTTTCAAGAACTATACGCGCAAGCAATGGAAGCGCGATCCGAGCGAACTCGATGCGAGCGTCTGCGGGAGGATTCCCATTCGGACGAACCGCGATGATCGCTACCTTTCCGACAAGTTCCAGGCGCTCCCGAAGGACGGCTACACGGCAATGTTCAGGAGAATCCTCGATCATCCCAAAATCACCGTGCAGCTTGGCACCGACTTCCGCGAAGCGCGCGAGAAGGTGAACTATCACCACCTCATTTTCACGGGGCCGATTGATGAGTATTTCGGCCACTGCTTCGGACCGCTGCCCTACCGTTCGCTGCGATTCGAGGCCGAGACGATCGACCGCGAATTTTTCCAGCCCGTGATGCAGGTGAACTATCCGAACGATCATGACTTTACCCGCATCGTGGAGATTAAGCACGCCACCGGGCAGCAGCTTCCCGTGACCACCATCGTCCGCGAATACCCCGATGATTTCGGTCCGGGAAAGGAACCCTACTACCCCATCCCGGCTCCCGACGCGAAGGCGCTGTATGATCGCTATGCCGCGCTGGCGGAGAAGGAGGAAGGCGTCAGTTTCGTCGGGCGTCTTGCCACCTATCGCTATTACAACATGGATCAGGTGGTCGGCATGGCCCTTGCAGAATTTGAAAAGCTGAAGCACCGGCACACCGCAGCATCTTCGTCCTGATGGACGTCACCCGACCCCAAGTAATGCGAGCGCCATCCACCATCACTCCAACCCACAGTTTCCCTCCCAGGCTGTCCACCGTGACGCATGGGAATGAATAGGAGCGAAACGTTTGATTTTTCCAATGGAGCCGCCCGGCTCGTCCGGGCAGCCCGGTCATCCCCGCTGCTCCGGCAGGCGGGCCAGATGATCGCCACCCGGGGCGTCGGGCTGGCTGTGGCGGCCGCCGGCAGCATCTGGGCGGCACGCTGCCTGGGGCCGGAAAAGCTGGGCATCTCGGGGATGATTCTTTCCCTGCTGGCTCCCGTGGGATTGCTGGTGGATTTGAATCAGGATGTCGCGCTCGTGCGCCGATACAAGACGTGCGAGACGGACGATGCCCGCGTGCGGCTCATCCGCGAGACCTATCTATTTCGGGGATTGCTCATTAGGTAATGACGGCTACTTTGTGAGCAAATAAAAGAGGATGCTCGCGGCGAGATTGGCGAGTTTCTTGGTGTAGCAATGAGTC